>JAJYVK010000210.1 GCA_021792075.1 Actinomycetes bacterium
TTCGAATTCGACATAGAGCTTCGCAGGGGAGCTGGCGCCTACATCGCGGGAGAGGAGACGGCGCTCTTCAACTCCATCGAGGGCAAACGTGCCGAACCACGCAACAAGCCTCCGTTCCCGGCGCA
This sequence comes from Actinomycetes bacterium, assembly GCA_021792075.1. Lineage (GTDB taxonomy): Bacteria > Actinomycetota > Acidimicrobiia > Acidimicrobiales > Acidimicrobiaceae > SCQM01. Next base: position 126 of record JAJYVK010000210.1, read on the forward strand.
GGCCGGCCTCTTTCAGAAGCCTACCGGGGTAAACAACGTTGAAACACTGATCAACGTGCTGGAGATCCTAGAAATTGGGGGCCTCGCTTTTTCAAAGATTGGGACACCAGATTCAACCGGCACGAGGCTCTTCTGCCTATCCGGGAGTGTGAGCAAGCCGGGGCTTTACGAGGCTCCCTTTGGAATCCAGCTCGGCGAACTTCTTGAATTGGCAGGGGGAGTGAGGTCACCCAAATCGCTAAAGACCATATTGCTCGGTGGCGCGGCCGGATCGTTCGTCGGACCCGACCAGCTTGACCTCGCCCTATCATTTGAAGGCGTCCGTGCAGCAGGAGCCACGCTCGGCTCTGGAGTGGTGATGGTCTTCGACCAAGATGCCGACTTGGACCAGGCCATAGCGCGCATTGCCCAATTCTTCAGGGAAGAGTCCTGCGGACAGTGCGTACCCTGCCGGGTGGGGACCGCACGCCAAGAGGAACTGCTGTTGCGGCTATCGAACAACACCATCATCGGCTCGCGCTCTGACGAAATCAAACTACTTGGAAATCTTGCGACAGTAATGAGGGAGTCGTCGATATGTGGACTCGGACAGACTGCCGCCAACGCAATTGAGTCAGCCTTCAAACTTGGGCTCGTTCGGGGATAGGAATGCACTATGAGTGATTCAGTAGCTGTCTCGATACAAAGATCTGTGAGCGTGACAATCGATGGCGTGGAGGTGGCGGCACCTGAAGGCTCCTCGATCCTTCAGACATGCCGAAGCCAGGGGATCGACATCCCGACACTGTGCTATTTGGAGACTCTTACTCCCGTGAACACCTGCCGTCTCTGCATGGTGGAGGTACAGGGCTCTCGGACGCTGGTCCCCTCGTGTTCGCGCAAGATCGAGCCGGGAATGGTGGTAATCACTAACTCGGACCGAGTGAGCGAAAGCCGCAAGATGGTGCTCGAGCTTCTCGCCTCATCCGTCGACATGTCGATAGTCTCCGATGAACTCGCTGGATGGATGGAGCTATACCAGGTTGACAAAGAGAGATTTGGGCCCTTGGCAGCTCCCAGCCAACTTGGCGAACGGGAGACGATGCGAGCTGGCCATCACCACAAAAGCGACGGAAGCAGAGCCGCTACGGTGTTCGAGCCGGTCAAGATAGACAATGACCAATACGTCAGAGACTACTCACGCTGCGTACTCTGTTATCGCTGCGTGGAGGCTTGCGGCACCGATGCCCAGAATACCTTCGCAATCGCGCTTGGCGGACGTGGATTCGAGGCGCACATCACCACCGAGTTCGACGTACCGCTTCCAGAGTCCGCGTGCGTCTACTGCGGCAACTGCGTGGCAGTATGTCCTACGAGCGCCTTGATGTTCAAGATCGAACATGACATGCGCCAGGACCAGAGTTGGGATGAATCGCGGCAGACCGTGACCCGCACCATCTGTCCTTACTGCGGCGTCGGATGCAATCTCGAGATCCACGCACAGGACAACAGGATTGTCAAAGTCACCTCGCCCTTAGACCACGATGTCACTAACGGAATGCTTTGCGTCAAAGGACGTTTTGGCTTCGAATTTATCAATAGTTAGAGACGAACAGAGGGCAAAAGCTGAGAGAAACAGCGCGAATTCTGCTCAGAAACGCGATCATTTGTATATCCCTTATGTGACCTGAAAGCAAAAATAGGAGGTTGGAAGTCCTATTCGGATTTCCAACCTCCTATTCATCTTTGGCTTATCGGGAGTAGCTCCGTCTTCGCGGCTTCGTGTGGGAGACTCTTGACCTCTGTTCCGATCCGGAGTCTCCTACTCTGGCTAGGAGCTCCAGACCCTTGCGACCCTCCGAAGATGGTCTTCCCGGCAAAGCTTCACTCCTACCCTTGCGGGATGAAGCTCCCGAAGAAGAGTAAGACCTTCCAGAGTTACTTCTGGCAAATCCACGTGACCCGCGAGAGTGCCCGCCTCCGGCCTTGCCACTTGCGCTCTTGGGTAGTATCTCCAGAAGCTCTTCGAACTCAACTGTCTCGTTGACTTGGCTCGACTTCACAAGAAGGCCAAGCCTTGAGTCGTTGGGATCGACAAGATAGATGGGAAGCTCCGATCCGAGATTCCGCTGAAGCGAGCGGACCTCTCTACCTTGACGGGGGGAGAGAAGCGTCACCACGACTCCCACAGCACCTCCACGGGCAGTTCGCCCAGATCGGTGAATGTAGCTCTTGTGGTCATCCGGCAGATCGAAATGGACCACCAGTTCCAGCCCTCCGACGTCGAGACCGCGGGCTGCGACATCGGTCGCCACCACTACGCGAACAGATCCCTTGAGGAACCGCTCGAAAACTCGGTTGCGAGCGGCCTGGTGCAAATCGCCATGAAGGGCCGAGGAACGAATTCCGTAATCCATCAAATAGGCGGTCAGATCGTCCGCTCCCCGCTTCGTCTTTGTGAAAACCAGCGCCCTTTCCGTGCCCGAAAGGATGCTCGCTAGGGCTTCTATCTTTGACCTCTCATCGACGGCAAGAAAGTACTGCATCATCTTGGAGTCCTTGTCGATCTCCGACGCTACCTCGTGCCTTACAGGATTATTCATGTGCCGCTTGATCAGCCGATCCACGTCGCCATCGAGCGTTGCCGAAAACAGCATGGTCTGGCGATCGGGGAAGGTCTTTCCCAAGATCTCCTCTACCTGTGGCATGAAGCCCATGTCCGCCATGCGATCAGCTTCATCGAGCACGACCGAGGTGACTCTTGCGAGGTGCACTGCACGCCTGTTCACCAGGTCTATCAGTCGGCCAGGCGTGGCAACCAGAATGTCTACTCCCTGCCTGAGCGCCTTGATCTGAGCCTCAATGCTCACTCCGCCATATGCAACAGCAACTCGAACCTGTCGTGGCCCTGCAACCGAAGCAAGAACGTCCTTTACCTGGACCGCCAGCTCCCTTGTGGGGACGATTACCAGAGACCGAGGGTTCTTAGGCTGACCCTGCTCGCCCTGTTGCAGCAGTGCGATTCCAAAAGCAAGTGTCTTTCCCGAACCGGTGTCCGCCTTGCCGCATATATCTCTGCCAGCAAAAGCATCCCTTAGAGTTGCCGCCTGGATTGGTAGCGGCTGTGTTATTCCCTGGCTGTTCAGACCCGCGATTATACGTTGGTCCACGCCAAGAGACGTGAAAGTATCCGTCATTATTTCCTTATTCCATTTGCGCTATCTAAAGCGACTTCTGCGATCTGAGTTCGTCTCGAAAATGACTCTTAGACCGCAAAAAACAAACGGAACAAAAGACGATCACAGATGGCTGCACTGTGCAGCTATACAATGGCTACAATCTACATGCCCGAGAGGTATTTTCCGGCATGCTGTCTTCTACGCCCAGCTCAGAGAGGTCGCTAGCCTCTCTAGGCGTTCAGCGAGTGGCGGATCACACCATCCGCCCTGGCAGCATCTGCAACGGCGCTCGCAACGAGCGAAACGACGGACCTATTGAAAACAGACGGCACTATGTAGCTTGGAACGATCTCGTCTTCAGGGACTGCAGATGCGATTGCATTGGCCGCAGCCAGCTTCATCGATTCCGTAATCGACATTGCTCCGGCGTCTAGCGCCCCCCGGAATATTCCCGGAAAGCAGAGCACGTTATTGATCTGGTTGGGGTAATCACTCCTGCCTGTTGCGATGACGGCGGCCACGCCTTCGATCTCCTCAGGCATGATCTCCGGCGTGGGATTGGCGAGTGCGAAGACGATCGGCTTGCTTCCCATTGCCATGACATCGTGCCTCGTGATCAATTCTGGACCGGAAACGCCGACGAACACGTCGGCCCCAACCATTGCGTCCGAGACTGAACCCTTCAGTTTGTACGGATTTGTATTCTCGCCAAGCCTCGCCTTCATTCCCGTGTCATCCGCGCGCCCCTGGTAGATCGCACCCCTGCGGTCGGCCACGATAACGTCCGGCACGCCTGCGTTGGAGAGGATCTTCGCGATTGCCACTCCTGCGGCACCGGCACCCATGATGACGACTCTGAGGTCGGTCATCCTCTTGTCGACAACCCTGAGCGCGTTTCGAAGCGCAGCAAGCACGACGACCGCGGTGCCATGCTGGTCATCATGAAACACCGGGATGTCCAGTCTGGACCTCAGAGCCTCTTCGACTTCAAAACATCTTGGCGCTGCGATGTCCTCCAGATTTATCCCTCCAAAGGTGGGTTCCAGCCGCGCGATCGTCTCGATGAGCTCCTCCGTGGAGTTGACGTTCAAGCAGATCGGAAAACCATCAATCCCGGCGAACTCCTTGAAGAGTTGCGCCTTGCCTTCCATGACCGGCATGGCAGCATGGGGACCGATGTTGCCAAGACCGAGAA
>JAJYVK010000211.1 GCA_021792075.1 Actinomycetes bacterium
GCCGATAACGGGATTTGGAAGTTTTGCCTCCAAATGATCTAGCGGCTGGTTTTTGAGTAGTATTCGCTTCTGGACTACGATCAGCTCCACAGGGTCTATCGTCTGAGGCTGATATCTTCATCGAGGGGGAATCGAGTGCTTTTGATCGACAATTCTGCAGTTCGCGAAGTTTTGTCCATGGCTGACTGTATCGACGTTCAGGACTCCTGTTTCCGCCGGCTTGCCACCGGGCAGGCAATCCATCGACCTCGAATCGACATGTACGCCCCCACCGGAAGAGATGACGATTACTATCGCTGGGGCACGATGGAAGGGGTGGACGCTCAGCTTGGTGTGATGGCGATTCGCATGAAATCCGATGTGATTTCGTGGCCACGGGATGCAGAGAGTCGCTGGACTGAGGAGAAGTACTGCAGTGCTCCAGGCACTTACTGCGGCTTGATCTGGCTTTTCAGCACCAGAGACGGCGTGCCGCTGGCGATAATTCAAGATGGTTACCTCCAGCACTTTCGGGTTGGGGGTGGAGCCGGGTTGGGCGTGAGATATCTTGCCCGCAGCGATGCGAAAAGCGTCGGAATTATTGGTTCCGGCGGAATGGCGAGGACCTATCTGCGGGCGATCTGCAATGAGCGGCCGATCAAAACTGTCAAAGTGTACAGCCCAAATCCAGTGAATCGGAGCCATTTTGCAGCCGAGATGGCAGATGCTCTGAAGATCGAGGTGCGTCCGGTCTCGTCTCCCAAAGAGGCGGTTGCCAACAGCGCGATCGTGGCCACATGCACCGACAGCATGGATCCCCTCTTGTTCGGTGAGTGGCTCGAGCCTGGCATGCACGTCACCAACCTGGGCCCGTCGGAGTTCGACGAGTCGGTATACGAGCGTTCTGAGATTGTGGTTCGCCAAGGCGTTGGGGGGCTGGATCTTGGAGAAACGGATCGGATCCAAAAGCTCAGAGGTCACAGTCCGATCGCCTACATCGCGGGATCCAGCGAGGAGATGAAGCGGATTCCCGAGCCAATGAAGGGCCCGTCGATGTTCACGCGGAACGCGCCGACTCTCATGGAGGTGATGACCGGAACGCATCCCGGACGTACAAGCCGAGATGAGGTGAGCGCATACATTAACGTCGGCAACCAAGGGCTGCAATTTGCTGCGGTGGGGGATTTGGTTTACCGCCGGGCAAAGGAGAGTGGGCTTGGTCGTGAACTGCCTACCGAATGGTTCTTGCAAGACATTCGCGACTAGAGAACCTGCACCAAGGCGGTAATGAGCGCTTTTTGGAGATTAAGGTCCCGGTGGCGATGACACTAATACATTGCCGTTTCATTATGTGATAAGTTTTTTGCGTTCCATTATGGCGAAAAGGGGGGTATGCCTTGGTTAAGAAGCTGTCATTGGGTCGCCTTGTCACCAAAGAGGCAAGACCAAATGGTTCCAAGAATCACATCAAGGAGCTGCTGCTTGCGGTGAGCGTTTCCGCAATAGGCGCGGCAACTCTGGCTGCATGTGGAAGCAGTTCCACGACAAGCTCATCGAGCGGGACTGCCAGCTCTTCGGGTGGTTCTGCCACGACGTCTGCTTCCAGCAGTGGTATGCCCGATCTTTCATTTTTCAAGGGCAAGACGATAGACCTGCAGGCGCCTGACAAGCCCGGGGGAGATGGAGACCTCTCCACCCGGGAGATTGCGCCTGCGCTTGCTCAGATACTTCACGCCACAGTCAACGTTTCGAACCACCCGGGTGCCGGTGGTGTAGTCCAGGCCAACGGCCTTTACACCGATACGGCTGACGGGCTCACATTGGGCGTGGTTCACCTTGGGCCCATCATCATGGCCCAGGCGCTCGGACTTGCTTCAGGTCTAAAGGCGGATATGACCAAGTTCAGCTGGATCGGAAACATCACGGGGCAGCCATTTGTCATTGGGACCCAGCCAAACGATGGCATCAAGACATTTGCCCAGCTGGTGAAGACCACCACACCCAACACCGTTATTGGAAGCACAACCGACGAGGGTCCAAACGCGGTGATCTACAGCGTCTTCGGGATCAAGCACAAGTTCCTCTTCGGATACCCCAACAGCGGCTCAGAGAAGCAAGGCTTTCTAGCCAACCAGGGTGAAAACTGGAACAGCTTTGCGGGTGTTGTGGATCCGATGGTCAAAGCAGGTCAGATGCGGGCACTGGCAATTACCTCTGTACCGTCGATACCCGCAATGCAGCAGGTCTTCAAGGGGGTGCCAACCATCGCACAGGAGGTCACTTCTCTAGGCTTGAATCTGACATCCACCCAGAAAGAGGCTCTCAATGGAATCACCCTTTACTCCAACTACTTTGCGACGCTCGCCGCTCCTCCGGGTCTTAGTGCAGGCAAGCTTGAGACATTGCGCACCGCGTTCAGCGAGGCGATGAAAATGGCTTCCACCCAAGCGCTGGCAGACAAGTCCAATGAGCCTCAGTACTACGTGAGCGGTCCGAACACCGATAAAGCAGTTCAGACGATGCTCACAGATGCCCAGGCACTGGCTTCTTTCAAATCGAATGGCTAGCAGCTCCAAACAATAGAACTCGCATCTTTGCTGCCGGGCTGGATTTGGCCTGGCAGCAAAGAAGTTAAGGAATCGTTGAGCTTGAGATGGTAAGTAACCTTTTTCACGGGCTGACTGTCCTGATTTCCGGAGGCCCCATCCTCTTTTTGATTCTCGGGATGATAATAGGCATGCTGGTTGGAATGCTGCCAGGGCTTGGAACTGCTGTAGCTCTGAGCATCCTTCTTTCCTTCGTGTACCATATGAGCATCCTCAATATGGTGGCGCTCATGCTGGGCGCTCAGGCAGGAGGGTACTACACCGCCTCCATCACCGCCATAACGCTTAACACCCCTGGAGCTCCAGAGTCGTACCCAACCACTCTAGACGGCTTCCCCATGACTCAAAGGGGAGAGGGCGGCAAGGCGTTGGCAATATCGGCGGCGTCCACCTGGATGGGCGGATGGATAGCATGCGTGATCTTCATAGGGCTGATCCAGGTTGCCAATCCTTTGATAACTACTTTCAAAGCTCCAGATTACGTTGGGGTGATCGCACTTGCCATAGTCTTGGTTGGCCTTGTCGGAGATACCCCGATGAACAAGATCGTGATCTCGGCGGGGTTTGGCCTAATGCTTTCCTTCGTGGGAAGCGATCCGGTCACGGCGGTATACCGATACACCTTCGGCCTTCCTCAGCTGGCGGACGGGATTGCGGTGGTTCCATTCGCCCTCGGTGTCTTTGCCATCACCCAGATGGTGGTCATGTACGGCACAGGCCGAGGCGCGACCAGCGCTCCCGCGAGGGTGGGCCTGAAGAATCTGTCTCAGCAGGCATGGGAGGGCATTGCTTACACATTCAGGCACCCGGCGTCGGTGTTCCGATCGGCAATCATAGCGTCGCTTCTCGGGCTTTTGCCAGGCATTGGCGGCTTTGCTGGGAACTACGTTTCATATACCGTTGGAAAGCGGTTGTCAAGAAAGGGTCGCGAATTCGGCACCGGAGTTCCCGAAGGGGTCATGTCCGCTGAGGGCTCCTCGCTTTCAAAAGAGGTAGCCTCACTGTTGCCCGCGGTGGCTCTCGGGGTGCCGTCTGGAATTGGGATGGTGTTATTCATCGCCGCAATGTCTATCGAGGGCATCCAACCCGGTCAAGCCCTTTTGAAGGAGTACCCCTCTCTTCCCTACACCATGATGTGGGTGATGGCCATAACGGCCTTGCTCTCCTGTTCGATTGGCCTAGCTCTTTCCCCCTGGTTGAGCAAGGTGTCTAGAATTCGGGGACCGCTGCTTTTCCCGTTCATAATAGGGCTCGCCATCATAGGTAGCTATGCCGCCGCCACAAGCTCCATCGGCTTTGCAGAGCTCGCCGTCTTCGGATTGGTGGGGCTGGCTGCACGGAAGGCGGATTATTCGCTTGCTGCGATGATCATAGGGCTGGTGCTTGGCGGGCTGTTCAATGACGAGCTTCACGTGACCGCCGAAACCTATGGTTGGAGCTTCCTTTGGAAGAACCCGATCGCCGATATCACGATTTTGGCTGCGGTCGTCCTGGTAATAGTAAAGGCCATACCAAGTGTGAAACGGATGATAAGCCAGCGAGGAAGCATGTTGGCCGCCTATGCCCCAGGGACTGCGCAAGAGGCTGAAGAGACACGCCCGGGGTCGAACGTAGTCTTTGAAGTAATAGTCGACGCTGTGGTTCTAGTCGGATCGGCCTGGTATTTCATAGTGTCTCTCGGATACCCTTCGGGCGCAGGACGGATCCCTGCAGGAGTATCGGCGGTCGTGGTCGTGATCGGCCTCGTAAGGATAGTCGTCGACTCGAGAAGGCTGATGGTAACTAGGGTCCAGCGCTCGCTCAGAGGTGCAGGCCAATACCGCCCCGAGAGCGATCGCCCGATTGGAAAAGAGCTCGCAGGGGTGATTAGCGAATCTGAACGGCTC
>JAJYVK010000212.1 GCA_021792075.1 Actinomycetes bacterium
GCCGACGCATCTTGGGCTTCGTCGAAGAAGATGATGTCCGTGCTGAACGGCTCCGGGTCGAGCGAGGCGAGCTTGAGATAGGTCCCATGCGATATCGGAATGTCCGAAGAGGCGCTCACCTGGTGCTCCCATAGTCTCTCGGCTTCTTTCAGCAACACTTTCAGATCGATCTTGCTTCCTGCCAGCATGGCCCTGGCTCTTATGGCGGAAGGGATGTGATCGATGGAGATCTCAAGCCTCGGCGACTTGCAGAATTCGTCAACTACCGAAAGGACCGGAAGGATACCCGCCCTCCAGCCGAAGCGCCCAATGCCCAAGAGTCCCGCCACTTTGGCAAAAGAACTGCGCCACTTGGCATCATCCTCAGCGATCAGGGCCATGTCGCCGTACAGGCTCCCCTGGGTCAGCCTTCCGGCGAACACCTCCGCCATCGTCTCCGAACTCCCAGGGTAGTGCGACCGCCACGCATGGGAGTGGGCCGTCTGAGACAAAGTGTTCCTTCCGAACCTCCCACGCGCCTCCTTGGCGGCGCGGGCATTGAAGGTTATATACGTGATCCACTCGCCCGCCAAAGGCCCGTTTGCGAGCAGTTCAAGCGTCGTTGTTTTGCCCGTCCCAGCTAGGGCGTTGATTACGAAGACAGATTTACCCGGCGAACCTAGCGCATCCATAACTGCCATCTGTTCTGAATTGGGTTTGAAGCTCACGGAGAGTTCCTTTCGGGTAATTGCGTCGGACAGTAGTCGTTATTTGATTGTGCGGGGCTTGCGCCCCGTCGATTTTCCTGTTGGCCCAGTGCTCGACATTTGTTAGTATCGATGTGAAAGGCGCGGCGTCCGTGCCCAGTGAATATATAGACCAGGGAGTCGGAATTGGCAGATAACAATCTGCGTCTTGGCAACGGGATGTCGGAAGAGAACAAGAAAGCCATGGCGCTTGGTCGTGAACGCTCGCGATGGGTGGATGCATACATAAAGGCGCTGGAGACGCATAAGTACAAAGGTCGAGGCGCGCAAAGACCGGACCCCGATGACCTAAAAAAGCGGATCTCGGAGCTGACGAAGGTGATAGCATCCTCCACTGGAGTGGAAAAGGTCCTCCGCATCCAGGAGAAGGCCGATCTCGAAAAGCAGCTGAACAGCTTTACAGAGGACGAGAGGTTCCGAGAGCTCGAGGCGCGGTTCCTCTCGGTCATCAAACAATTCTCCCTCGACAGGGGAGTCTCCTTCGATAGCTGGCGCATCGCAGGCGTGCCGGTTCGGACATTAGCGAAGGCTGGCATGTATCCTCCTAAGAAAAGGCGTTCTCGGGCTGCGGAATACGATCCTGACGAGATGGAGTGACAACCTCATAGTCCGCTAAATCATCCAGCTGCAACTGCACCTCGATAAGGAGATCCGTGCGGGGTTCTCCCGCGTTGAGGGTGTTTTCCACACTGGCCGCCAGGTTTTTGAGAGCCTTTTTCATGTTCAAACTCGTTTGAGGGCTCGTGGTGTAAAACGCATCTATCGGCACTCCCGCCTCAACCATCGCCTCGCGGTCGAGGGAGTTTTTTTGGATGGTGGACTTCTTTGCCAGCTCGGTCCCGTCTTCAGATACGAAGGAAACGTTTGGAACCTTGGAAGCCTTTTTGAAGTACTCGCCAATGGCCTCGATCTCCGTGTAGAGCGCCTTGCCCTCTTGCTTCAGCGCCGCATACCTGACGAGCAGCTCCTTGTCCTCGCGGGCCAGGACGATAGATGTGGTTTCTGCCGCATCCGGATCAGGGGCGCTTTCGACGCCCGCCATGAACTCTTCGCCCATCTGCGCCAGCGTCGACTCAAGCCAGCGCAACTCCTCCTGCCCCGGACTATAACCGCCACGCATCTTCACCACGTATTTCCAAAAGAGCGCCTCGGCTTTCATGACCAGCTTGAGCTGTTCTGCGGTGAAATCAAACCGGTATCCTCTGGGCCTCGGGTAAGGATGGTCCATGAACATGCCGGCTATATAGCCGATGTGTCCTCCAATCACCGCGTTGTAGTGAGCGAGCTGTGCGATGTAGTACTCGGGAACCTCCTGCCATGGATCGCGGAAGGAAGCCTTTGCGTCCACGATCCCCAGTTCGTCGTTTAGACGGTAAAGGCCATCCACGTGGGCGAATGCGAAGGCCCAGCGCGGATTGACGAAAAGGTGCTTGCTCAGGTGGCCCAAGCTATCTGCTGCGTCGAGATCCTCTAAGGAGATCGTGTATGGAATCTTGAGTTCTTTCGCGGCGAAGGTCTTCAGCGTCAACGCCTCCAGAGCGTGTCCGCAGTCCATGCGCAACTCCTGCGCCTCGCTGAACTCCCGCAGAGATGTGCGGGTAACCTTTTCCTCCAGTAGATCGAGCGCGGTGTGGTATTTGTTGAGACCCAGCACCGATCCTGCTTCTGATCCGCCGATCCCCTCATTGCGGTCCATTCCCCACTCGTCCGATTCCTCTATCTCGGTCACCTGCAGCCCTTGCGCGAAGAGGTCCCTTGTCGGTGTCCTAGCCATTTTCTGCCTCTCGTTCGTCGCCGACCCTCGGCGCTCTCTCGTTACTTGCTATGTATGCGCCGAAAACGGAGGCGCTCCACGAACGGCGCTCGTCTTCATGTTCGTAGATGGATTGGCGGAGCGCTGCGGATTTGGGTTCCGTCCCGGTCAATGAAGGCCCATCGCTCTTGCTTTACGCTTCGGCTGGTGGTCGAGCGAAGGCTCTATTGGGTCCTCTTCCTTCGTCTCCGGTGCCTTTGACACTGCGCTGGTCCGTTTCTTCTCGGCGTCGTCAGTCCGAGCGCGCTTCGCCAGATCCTCCGCTTCTTCGACAACTACTTGCGCACTGGCGGCAATGACTGCCACATCCAGTCCGCGTCCCGAGTACTTCGCCGTCAGATATGCCGCTCCGCCTGCAACTGCCGCTGCTGCCATTTTCTTGATGAAAGATTCGTAACTCATGACGAAACAGCCCTGTCGAGGTATAGACAGCGTCCACTCATCAGCTCTACGACCGTATAGATGAGTCCCGCTTCGACCAGCTCCGGCACGATCTCCAGCCACTTGGTAGCCTCTTCTGCGATCTCTTGCAGGGTGAGGTTCCCGTCCATCAAAGACCAAAGAGCTTGCCCGATTACGTCCAATGCCACTGGCGTATTCGACTCCATACTCACGTAATATTTGTCAGGAGTCACGAAGGAGTTGCCCGCTCCGTATCCGGATGGAATCGGTCTCAGATCTGAAATCTCCCGGCTCAATCGGGATCCAAGTTGCAGCCGCACCAGGTATCCAGCGGCGAAAAGCTCGTCCAGCGCAGATCGGCAAGCCTGTGGGTATCGCCCCAAAACAGAAGAAAGCCACTGGACCGCATAGGCATTCGCGACCATAGGCGTCAGACACTGCGTCCACACCGCGTAAGTCATGGGCGTTAGCGAATCGACCAGATGCCCGCCAATACGGATGACGCCCGTTGTCTCTTCGTTGTCTTTCTGGTATATCAAGCCTTTTGGCAACCCGACCGCGACGATATATTCCCGTGCACCCCCGGCCTTCGCGATTACCCGCTGATCCTGTGCAACATTTTCTTTGATTCCTGGCATCTCCCGCTCCTTCTTCAATCCGTCGATGTATGCATGCGCCCGCGTTTCACCGCAGTCGCATGCCTTTCGGCTTGGCCACGGCTTGCATGTTTGAAAGGTCAAGCGTCTCCTGGTTTTCTACGATCTCGGCTTTCTCGGACTCCTTGTCGCGTTCGCCCAGATTCCGCCAGATCCCGGCTGCCTCGTCCCCGATCTGCCTGTGATATTTCGCTATCAGCATTGCTCCAAGTGCAGCCTGCTTGGTGGAAAGAGTTCCCCGGTCCGCCAGGTTGTGGCCTATCGCAACGTCGATCCGGGAAAAACCTTGGCCGTTGAGGCCAAGCGCTCGGTCCGGGTCCATGAGTGCAAGTTCTTTCAGCGCTATGTGTACCGTCTCGATGTCGTCCGCCGTCATCTGCTCAGCCCGCCTCGCGATCAGCTCTTGCGTCGCCGATCTGGTGGCCGCAGGTCGCGGACCACCCACGAGTGATTCGTCCTGCGTTGTTTCGCTGCTGGGTCGGCTAGGGAGAACAGGCTGGTCGGAGATCTTTCCCAGTTCGGCGTCGAGGGCCTTGTCCAGCACCTCTTGTTTGGAGATGATCGTCTGGATCATGGTCGCATCCAGCGATTCGTCCAGAAGCACGTGCTGGATCGTCACCGCGTTGCGTTGACCTATGCGGTGACAGTTGTGCGCTGCCACATTGCCGACAACAAAAGACTCGTCGGTTTCAACAGTGAGATCCCAGATGCGTTCAAAAGATCCGCCCGTCTTTCTTGCCCGCCGCAAGAGAACGCTCTGCACTTTCACGCCGTCTGGCGCGTCGTACCGACCTCCGGCCAGAGCCGGAGACAGCGCCATCCGCTCTCCGCAAAGAAGCTCTCG
>JAJYVK010000213.1 GCA_021792075.1 Actinomycetes bacterium
GGTGCTTGTTTATCTGTCATTGTTTTATATTAGAGTTGCAGCGAAGAATTGTCTCGCGCTCGTGAACTGTCGGGAGATTTTCAAGTTCCGGTCATTGAAGCACTCTTTTGTCGCCGTCTCGTTCTTCTAGGTGGGACTCGGGTGACTTCTCCGCGGTCAATCTAAAGGCGCAAGCTGCATTCAGCGAGGAGTTGGGCGCACCTAACGCATGATCTGAGTATCCTCTTATACAGTGACTCAAGATTCAGCGACCACATTACAAGAGTTTCCTGGCTGGCCAGCGGTACTGGTTCGGGCGTTTCACCGGGAAGACCTAGGCTACGACCTAGCGCGCCTCGCCTTAATCGAAATTCTCTCCGGAGAGACCTCTATGGCACACGCTGCCGCATTTCTGGCAGCGCTAAGGACTAAAGGGGAGACCGTCAGTGAGGTTTCTGGAATGGCCTCCGCCATGCTGGAGTTCGCCACGATTGTCGATGTAGATCCGTACTTGGTCGACACCTGCGGAACCGGTGGCGACCGGGCAATGACAATCAATGTCTCGACAATGGCGGCCTTGATTGTGGCGGGCGCAGGAGCCAAGGTATGCAAGCATGGAGGTAGGGCTTCCTCGTCCAAATCCGGATCCGCCGATGTCCTTGAAGCGCTCGGTGTAAAGGTGGATATTGGGCCCTCCTTGGTTGCAGAATCCATCGCCAAAGCCAATATAGGCTTTTGTTTTGCTCCAAAGTTTCATCCGGCCATGGCCAATGTGGGCGCCCTGCGTCGAGAGCTTGGAGTACCTACGATTTTCAACTTCCTTGGCCCTTTGGTAAATCCGGCGAGGGCAAAGTATCAGGTTGTCGGTGTATCGGATCCAGCTATGGCAGACACGATGATTGGGGTCCTGGCAAAGCAGGGATCCGAACGAGCCATGGTCGTATACGGCGAAGATGGGTTGGATGAGATATCCACCACGGCAGTCTCGTCGGTCCTGGAGCTGTCCAGAGATAGCTCAGGCCAGGCGATAGTTACCAGCTACAAGCTCGACCCTGCCGATTATGGAATACCGCTGGTAACCTTGGATGATCTGCGTGGAGGTGAGGCAGGGGAGAATGCCGCGATTGTGCGGGGGGTCTTGGAGGGTGTGCCCGGTCCCAAGGCGGACATTGCGATTCTCAATGCCGCAGCAGCGCTTTATGTGTGTGGTGCTGCCTCTTCGATTGGCAGCGGTTTGGAGCTTGCAAGGAAGTCGATAAGTTCCGGCGCCGCGCTCCGAGCGCTCGAGGGGCTCATAGCCAGCTCTCAGCTCTAGCTTCTAGCATCGAGAACCATCATTTGGTTCCGCGCGGGAGCGGTTTGGCAGGTGAAACTGAAATATGTTGCCGATTGCCGCCAGAAAGGAATTGCCTGCTCGGCTAGTCTCGATTCTGTGAGTATGACGAGATATCGCTGTAAAGCATGCGGCAACGTGACAAGATTTGATGTCACTGTGAGCAAGAAGACCAAATCCTTTTATCACTTCAGCATTGGCGGTGATCTGCGCATAGAGAGTGAGGAAGTGTTGGAGGAGACGGTGGACGAGGTGAGCTGTAGGTGGTGCGGCCACTCCAAATCCATAGAAAGGATAGAAGGTCTTGAGTAGAGGGTGGCACAGAGGTCTTTAGGGCAATAAGCCACCAAGCCACCAAGCAGTTGAAGCACGGTTCGATGGCTTATTGATTCGACTGCATGCACGACTCTTGGACCGCCACTTGCGTCGCCACTTGCGTCGAGTGTTCTTTGACAGAGCTTGAAATGAGAGTCTGTTGGGGCTCTTTTAGCTATCGTTGCTTTCAGTCGAGGGTTTGTATTTAGTGGAGTCTTCAGATGATCTTGGTCGATCAGGCTATATGGCCTCACAAAGGAAAGAGATGGGCACATTTGGTTTCGGACTCATCCTATGAGGAGCTTCATCGCTTTGCTGAGAGGCTGGGCCTGACGAGGGGGATGTTTCAGGGCGACCACTATGACGTCCATCACGATCTGCGCGAGCAGGCAATTACTCTAGGCGCCCAGCCAGTAGACTTTAGAGTGCTTGCTCGTGCTCTGAACAATGCAGGGTTGAGATGCAGGTGATCGGTGATTCGCACGGTAGCGGGTTTCTCTCGCGTGGCGGCGCCGGATATCAGCCGTTTGATTTTCCGATCTGTCATCTTGAACAAAGCTGAGATCTCGATGAATGATTTGATTGGTCTTGTCCTGTTGCGGATCGTTAACCCTTTGGCGGAGTTCTAGGCTGTTCCAAAAGCGCTGACTCTGGAGAGTAATGTCCAAGCACCTTCTAGTGACCAATGACTTTCCACCGAAAGTGGGTGGGATTCAGAACTACCTCTACGAGCTGTGGAGGAGGCTTGATCCCGATAGCTTTATGGTGGTCACATCATCGCATCCACAAGGCGATGCGTTTGATGCTCAACAGGAGTTCGAAATAGTCCGTTTGCCGAGCAAGACACTGCTTCCTACCCGCGCCTTGGCGAGGAGAATACGTGAGATTGCCGAGGAGCATCAGGCGTCCTTCATCATATGGGATCCGGCATTGCCTATCGGATTGCTCGCCCCAAAGGTCGGGATTCAGTACGGCGTCGTCGTCCACGGTGCAGAGCTGGCCGTCCCTGCCAGGCTGCCGATTGCCTCACGGATACTTTTGAATGTCTTGTCGAAAGCGAGTTTTCTGATCAGCGCAGGTCAATATCCCAGGAGCGAGTTGGAGAGGCTCTTTTCAAGATCTGGTCAAGAACTTCCGAAAGTGTTTGACATCCCTCCCGGGGTGGATCCTATTCGGTTTGAACCCTTGTCTGAAGAGATGCGCAGCAGCTACAGGAGCTCTCTCGGAGTGAAAGATGGAGAGTTTCTGGTCTCTTCTGTTTCGAGACTCGTTCCAAGAAAGGGCATGGACACGCTCATAATCGCAACGGCGCTGCTCCAGAGTGCTCATCCAGAACTCAAGGTGGCAATAGCAGGTTCAGGTCGCGACGAGATGCGGCTGAGGCGTTTGATCAGAAGACGTCATGCCGCGGTCAACCTGCTTGGAAGAGTTGCCGAAGAGGAGCTGCCCTATCTCCTGGGGGCGAGCGACGCTTTTGCGATGCTGTGCCGTAGCAGATGGGCTGGCCTGGAGCAAGAGGGTTTCGGGATTGTCTTCCTGGAGGCCAGCGCCTGTGAAGTTCCGGTCATTGCAGGGTATTCAGGAGGTTCGACTGAAGCCGTTTCGCATGAGCAGACGGGATTTGTTGTCTACCAGCCCAAGTCATCGCGAAAAGCGGCGGAGGCGATCTCAATGCTCATAAGCAACGAGTCGTTGAGGCGGGAGATGGGGCAGAATGGCAGGCGGCGAGTGCTAGATGAGTTTTCATATGACCGCCTCAGCGAAAGGCTGGAGAACTCGTTGGCTTTGATCTGCTAGCGGGAGAGCACTTTAAAGCCTGAGTTCTTCGGATAATGCGCGAGATACTGCCTTTTGTGAGGATTGTTGCGTGGGCTATAAGATAATCTGCTTTAAGTTTTTGGCTTGAAGCTTTCAGAAACTGGCTAAATTGAGTTTTGTCTGAGGCAGAAGGGACTAGGGCCGTGGAAAATGCACGCGAAAAGATGGTAATAGGGGCAACTCCCGACCAGTGCTACGCCGTTGCGGCCTCTTTTGAGGAGTACCCTTTCTGGGCTCAGGATATAAAAGAGGTGGCGATCACTAGCCGTGATAGCTCGGGCAGGCCGGTCGAGGTCACCTACCGTGCAGGCGCATTCGGGCGTACCACTTCGTACACGCTGAGATACGATTACTCCGGTGCACCAAAGGTACTCTCATGGGTTCAAATATCCGGAGATATTACTTCGAAGCTTGACGGGAGCTACACCTTCGAGTCGGATGATCTCAACCAGACCCAGGTGACCTACGAACTCGCAGTCGAGCTGGCCGTTCCGATCCCAGGATTCGTGAAGCGTCGAGCTGAGGTGCGAATTGTTCACGCTGCACTGCGGGACCTAAAAGATCGTGTCGAGTCCGTTGTAGGCACCGGGTCTTCAGTTTCCAAATAGTTGGATGAAATGTCGTTGGCGCACTCGGCATCGCGACGGCAAGCGGTCTTAATCTGGGACGCAATTCTTTCCTGTAGAGGAGAAATAAGCGCTCACGGCGAGGCCGTCGCCGCAATGGGTTCTGGGGTTCAATTCCTTGCCTTTACCCATCTGGATGTATGGCGTTACCGGTGGCGAAGCTTCTGAGAGCAGCTCAGAGGTTGCGTTGATTCGCCACGTAGTGCTTGATGATTTCCGATGGGCACCACCAAAATTGGCGTTAAAGCACGACTTCGTTAATGACTTTAACTCCGTGGCGAATACGGGGAGTACGTGGAGATGTCGGTGAGGATCGACCTGCGTTGCTTGGGGCACAACAGCGGGCTATAAGTGCAGCTATAGACGACCGTGCGCTTTGTTTTGATCTC
>JAJYVK010000214.1 GCA_021792075.1 Actinomycetes bacterium
GAGGACAAAGTCGCCGAATGCCGGTCGTCGTCCAAACCCAACGAGAGGTTCGCACCAAGTTTGCCGGTGCCAAAACCGGAGTAGGAACTGCCCAGCCATTTCGCAGCGAGAGAGTCGAGTTCGTAGCTTGGAGCTGTCGGATCGAGCAGGTAGCCGGCAACAGCTCCGTCCAAGCCAACTGGGAACAACATCCTCCGCGAAGAGTAGAGGTATCTCAAAATCTCCTTCAAGCCTACGCCGCTGACCGATTTGCAGATATCGACCAGCTTCTCGAAGATTGCCTGTATTGCTCCGCTAGCGGAGAGTACGCCCGGCGGAACGATCAACACAAATGACCCATCCGACAACCTCATGGTTGCCAGCGCCAAGGAATCCGGCTCAGAGCGGCCCGAACCGCCGCTCCAGAGAACCTCCAAGTAAATATCACGCTCGCTGTCACCCAGCTTGTCGAGAAAGTCACATGCCTGGGTCACCGACTTTACTCGCTCCACCGAGAGTTCCAGCGGCTTCTCCTCCTGGGCCGGCTCTTGCGCTCCAGTCCCTGACGCTATTGCCCGCGTTCCAAAGACGGCCAAGGTACGTTCCCACAATTTATTGAACTCGAGAAAACGAAACAGCTCCTGTGTAGCCTTGGGATTCCATGGACCCAACTCAAGATCATCGAGAGAGTAGTCCAAGGGAACGTCCCGGACGAGAGGAGTAAGCTTGATGTTGAGCAGCAACTGCTCCCGATAATCCTCTAGTGAGGACCGCAGCCTCGGAGTTAGAGAATCCAGATTATCCAATATCCCTTTCACTGAACCGAACTCATTTATCAGCTTCGCAGCCGTCTTCTCACCAACTCCTGGGACGCCCGGGATGTTGTCAGATGGGTCCCCTCGCAAAGCGGCCAGGTCGGGATAGAGTTCTGGCTTGACACCCGTCCTGCGTTCGATTCCAACCGAATCGAGGAGTTCGTAGTCACTCACACCGCGGCGATTGTAAAGAACTCTGACATAAGGATCGGATACCAGCTGGAAACTGTCACGATCGCCTGTGACCACAATGGTAGGCCATTGCCGCGCCTTTGCAGCCTCGGCAATCGTAGCAATCACGTCATCCGCTTCATAGCCGGCAGCCTCGACTATTGAAATTCCAAGGCTCTCGACGACGTGCCCTATAAGCGGCAGCTGCGGATGAAGCGAGTCCGGAGCCCTCTTCCGAGTGCCTTTGTAGTCCGGGGAGAGCTTGTCTCGGAACGTTGGATCCGGATGGTCAAATGCGACGGCAACGTGCGTTGGTCCATGGTCCTTCATAAGGTTTAGCAACATCGAGGTAAAGCCGTATATTGCATTCGTATACTGTCCAGAAGAGGTAATCATCGTCTCCGGCAGGGCGAAGAATGCGCGGAATGCGAGGGAGAACCCGTCCAGAATCAAAAGCTTTGCCACAAAGCCATGTTACGCGATCGAACTAGCTACCAAGACGCATTGTAAATTCACCAGGACGAGCCATTCGAGCCGAACCGAGTTCAACTTCCCTCCGCAGCCGTCTCCAGCTCTACCTAGCCTAGGGAGACAGCTCGCCTGAAATGACTCTTTGCGCAACCTCTGCCATTGTGCTTCGAGTATCCATCGCGGTCTTTTGGATGAATTCGAACGCCGCCGGCTCACTCAGTGAGTCTCTATCCATTAAGATCCCCTTAGCCCTGTCGAGGAGCTTTCTAGTCTCAAGCTGGCGCGTAGCCCTCTCAACCTTGTCGGAGAGGTTCGACACCTCCTGTTCTAGGGCAACCCTCTCCTGGAACCTGGCCCTCGCCAACTCGATGGCGGGCACGAGGTCCGATGCTTGAAACGGCTTCACAAGATAGGCCAGAACTCCCGCATCCCGTGCCTGTTCGACAAAGCTGCGCTGAGAAAATGCCGTCAAGATGACTACGGGGCAGATACTCTCCTGCGAGAGTTCGGATGCGACCTCGATTCCATCCCTTCCCGGCATCTTGACGTCCAGAATTGCCAGATCAGGTCGAAGATTCCGGATCAGGTCGATCGCTTCTTCCCCGCGGCTAGCTGCACCTACGACCTCATAGCCCTCTTCCTCAAGGATCTCCTTGAGGTCAAGCCTGATGATCGCCTCATCCTCAGCTATCACCACTCTCAGCGCCACAACAACCCTCCCAAGAATCTGTCTGAAGCCGGCCAAGGTCGAAAACGACCAGATCACTCATTCAAGATCTGTCCATCGGACCATCGACCCGAAATGTGTAGCTTATGCTGAAACAGTATAGAAAACCTCCTAACCGTCCGGCACGTCTTTCGAAACCGACCGGACTCGTGTAACTAGATCAGGTAGGCGATGTTCATAAGACAACTTCCACTATGGCTTGCTCAGACAAACTGCTGGATAATTTCGAGATCAAAAAACGACTCTGAATGTGTCCTCGTTGATGTGCCGCCATCACCCAGTGAAATCATCCAGACGCTTTCTTCGAATGGCCTCAGGCCTGTCGCAATACTGGCAACCCACGGACACATTGATCACATCGGCGGTGTTGCCACACTTTCTCGAACCAAGCTGAGACATGAAACCTCAACCGATCTTCCTGTCTACATAAATGATGCGGATAAACACCTGCTAATGGATCCGGTAGGGACGTCGGGCCTGCTCGGAGCCGAACTGAGAGAGTCCGGATTAGACTTCACACCCCCGGAAATCATCTATAACCTTGGAGATGGCGACAGATTCAGCGGTTCCGGGCTCGTTTTCAACACGTTATATACGCCAGGTCATACAGAAGGATCCATCTGTTTCAAGGTCGACGATCCTGACTCCTCCGAAAAGGTACTCTTTTCGGGAGATCACCTCTTCAAGGGCTCCATTGGAAGAACAGACCTCCCCGGAGGTTCATTCGAAAAACTGGTTGACTCCATGAGATCAAAGATTTTGCCCCTCGATGATGACATATTCGTTCTTCCTGGCCACGGTGAGGCAACAACAATCGGGTCCGAGAAGAGTTCGAACCCATTTCTCCTTCAAATGTGACTTCGAATACAAAAATGCAGTTATTGACCACCTGGCCTTGGCAGATCGAATATAATTACATATCCAAAGAACCAGGTTATGCTTTGCGGAAAACAGCGTCGAGACCGAATATGGCGCACTGTGGCGATACGGCAGTTCAAGAGCCGCTTTCTCCACTACGGGAATTTTAGCTGACATAAACCCTGGTTTGAGATGGGAAATCCCAAAGCAGTAATGAAGCGTCGTGGCATGGGCCACAACTTCCGCTCCGTACTCATTGCTCCCAATTTAGGAGCAGCTCCGATTGAAGGGAATTGAATGGCAGAGACTCGCTTATTGATCGACCCCTATGCTGACTGGGTCAAAGAAGAGGGTATTCCGGTGTACGAGGAGTTTGGTTTCGACCTCCTCAGGATGGACCTTAAGCCGTGGGCACGGATGGGTGCCAATGGAGCTTTCGCGCTTGTCTCAGGCAGAGGAGATTACCTAGACACATTTGTTCTAGAGATACCAGCCGGAGGCTCGACCGAGCCACAAAGGCACTTGTTCGAAGAGGTCGTTTATGTCCTCGACGGTCATGGTAGCACCACTATCGAAGGGTCGGACGGTGTCAAACGATCTTTTGAGTGGGGGCCGAAAAGTCTTTTCGCAATTCCGTTGAACTCAAAGTACAGGCACTTCAATACCAGCGGGACGAAGCCGTCGCGTTTTGTTTCCACTACCAATCTCCCCATGATCATGAAGCTGTTCCACGATTACGACTTCATATTCAACAACCCGTACAACTTTGTGGGTCGGATGGGTGACAATAAATACTTTGAAGGAGAGGGCGAATTCATCCCGCATCGCCCCGGCCGACACATGTGGGAGACGAACTTCGTTCCAGACCTCAGCACATTCGAACTCAAGGAGTGGAAAGACCGAGGTGCGGGTGGTTCGAACATTATGTTCGCCTTAGCTCAGGGTACTATGCACGCACACATGTCGGAGATGCCTGTAGGAACGTACAAAAAAGGCCATCGTCACGGCGCGGACTTTCATATCTTTCCAGTGACCGGACACGGATACTCGATTCTCTGGTTCGAAGGAGACAAGGACTTCAAGCGTTTCGACTGGCAACACGGCAGCGTATACGCTCCAGAAGACATGATGTTCCACCAGCATTTCAACACGAGCCCTGAACCTGCGCGATACCTTGCGGTAGCGTTTGGCGGACTCCGCTATCCCTTCAGCCAGGACAAGGTCAAAGTCTTCCTCGGTATGGACGTAAGCCTCAAGAATGGTGGAAAGCAGATCGAGTACGAAGACCAAGACCCGCGCATCCATCCGATGTACCTCGAAGAGTTGACAAAGCATGGAGCGCAGGCTCGCATGAACGATTTCATCACAAACAACCGCTAGTGGGACACGATCACGATCACGACTTCGACTTCTCCTTCCTCGGCGACCTTACAGA
>JAJYVK010000215.1 GCA_021792075.1 Actinomycetes bacterium
CGGACAGCTCGGTAGCAACCATGGATCCACCCCATCCATCACTCAATGAGGTGCGCAAACCGTGCAAGAGCAAGTTCACGTAGTCGTTATCAACTCCCATATGAGTACGGTGGAGCATCTCCACGTTTTCTCGATCGATCCCTCTTGGAACTATCCCCAGTTCTTCCCAACGCTGACGACGCTGAGCAGGTACTCTCTCGACAAAAGAAAGGCGATCTTTCCGGCTTCCATAGTCATCGAACAGGGCATCGGCTAGATCCGCTGCTACATCTGAGGTCGATCGTCCCTCGGTTGTTATCCCGAGCTCAGCTGCAAGAGCACGAAGCTTGGACTCATCGGTAATGCGGTAACCAGTAGTTTTGCCTCGAGCAGTTTCCTGGAACACTTCGAGGATGTCCCGACCGTGATCCGAATGCGCAGACGAACCAGCGGCAAGAGAACGACCTAGGTTGCGTGCAACAATCACATCTGCATCCGCGCCGCAAACTCCTCGCTTGGGACCTTCTCCAAACGGATCGATCCGACAAGGCCCCATGACACAGTTGCGACAGCTGACCCCCAAAGAGCAGTAACCACACTGAGGCTCCTGGGCAGCGAGGCGATCCCACACTGTCTCTATGCCTTCGTCATAGGCAACATTGATCATCGTTTGAGCATCTTTGTTGATGCTCAAACGATTCGGCTGACGACGACCGTTTGAGTTGTATACGCTCATGACCTACCTCCTTGGCTTTGATGATTCGTGTCACCCTGGGTAGCATCCCTATGTGCAGCATCTCCGTGGGGACCCATCTGTGGCCAGGAACGCTTGTACTCTGCAGCGGCACTGGTTACCGAAATCCTCGCCTCACCAAAGCTGCGCATAGGGACCAAGGGGTCTCCTCCTGGAGGTGGCGTCGGCTCACCTCGTCCCCATGACAACACGGACTGTGTCTCACGTACTCTGCCCACGGCAACTAAATCGTTGAGCTCTCCGAAGACGAGAGCATCCACTTTGCAGACCTCAGCACAAGCAGGAACCTGTCCCTCAAGAAGACGATCGATGCAGCCATCGCACTTGACCGCTACTGGAATAGCATCACCTGGACCATCTTGGAGGGGATAGAAGGTGATGACATCGAAGGGACAAACGATAGCGCACATAGCGCATCCAATGCAACGCTTCGGATTGACCAGTACAACGCCTAGCTCCTCGTTGGCGGTTATCGCTCCGGTCGGACAAACATTGAGACAAGGGGCCGGGTTGCAGTGACGGCACCGGTTTGGGAACGCAGTTCCCGGCACAGTCCCGGATTGCACATGAATCCTCTTACGCGGAACTGGTCTTTCCAAAAAGGCCAAGTGCTCATCTTGACTTGTAGAGTGCTCTACGCTACAAGCCAACTCACATTGCAGGCAGCCAATACAGCGTTCCGGATTCACGAATACGCTGCGCATAAGTCCCCCCTCATATCAATGCTGGATGTCCCGAATAATGAGTAGCATACATCCTCATCGATTCGGCCCACTAGAGACTTTGGTCACCTGCTCGGAAAGCGTTGGACAGGTTGACCTGGAACCCCGCTACTGCTCAAGTGTGTCGAAGCTAGCATGAGCCTTGGCTTCAACCATGAAGTCACTCGTTGCTCGTCCCACTCGCCGGAGGCAATGGCGATCATCACCTGCTCGGCCTCCTCTAGGGAGGGATAGTCCCGCCATCTCCAACCTTGATCTCGATGAATAGCCGGAGCGAAACCCAGGCGGCGCGCTTTTTGCCGTCGGGGAGCGGATGGTTCTTAAAAAGACGGACGACTAAAACCGCTGCCTTATCCTTGAAATCCAGGTAGAAGTCCTCGTCTGCCCATCCTGTGCTTGGAGCGTGCAAGGTGGAGTCGGCAAGGTCCAGGTTCTAATGGACGTGATAACCTCCGAATCCAGTCCGCTAACTTCTGCCGCGATGGCTAAGCCTGAATCCACCGCCCGGGCGTCGGACCTGTGACTGTCGATGTTGGTGACCGAAGTGATGTTCGATGGCGAGAGATTCGAGACAAAGTTCTGAGCCAGGGGCGCAGAAGATCAGGGATTTTTGTAATCTTCCCGATTGTCAGCGCGTCGGTAGTCGTCTGCGGCCACGCCCAACCGCCAAAGAGACGGTTAGGTGGGCGCGAAGGCGATGGAGCGTAAGTTGATAAGCGCACCGAGGAACTTGGAACGCCACGGCCACCCAAGCGGTGCGCGCAGTGTCGGGCGTCCCGAGTGATTCACGAGTCGCGCCGGCACGGCGAAGTAGCGGGTCCGAAGAGTTCGTGCAACGACACGGGACTCGTCCTCGGGGATCAACCCACCCAAGTGGGCTGTCCAGCGGATGAGATTGTGGGCTATGACCGCGCAGCACATCCAGGCGGCATTCGCCGAGAAGTTCCCCGAGGGGCAGTGCTCCATGCCCACCCCTTCTTTCAGGTCGCGAATGTCGAGCTCGCAAAGCGCTCTCTCTCGGTGGAAGGCGTCGATGTCGGTGGCGGGGCCGGACAAATCGGTCAGGAATCCGAAGTGGCGCCAGTCGGGCCATAGCGTCGCCTGGTCGCCGGTGAGGCAGGTACGCCGGATGATGAGGCGCCGACCTTTGTAGGTCGTCTCGGCGACTTGAGGGTTGTGTGCGAAAAAGTGTGCAAAAACTCTTCAAGGAAGAAAGGGCCATGGTATTGAAGAGATATATAACAATCACCCCACAAAGGAGGGATCAATACCATGGCTACAGCCAAGCATACAACCGGAACACGGTCGCTCACATCACTGGTGACAGAAGATGCAGATCTCATGAAGGTGCTCGTCAAGGAGGCAGTGCAGCATTTGAGAGGTCCCCAAAACTTGGTCCACCATTTATGTAAGTCTGGACCACGATCTAGCTTACCAAGGCAAGCTCTGAAGGTGCCTGGTGGCCCCAGAACTCCTTGGCATAGAACCCTTTTCTCCTTGATGACCCGGCTAGTACCAGTCGTTGATAGCTAGTAGGAAGGTTCTTGAACTCCTCCGGGGTTAGATAACCAAGGGAGCTGTGGGGACGGAAACGGACTTGTTCCTGGCGGTAGCGCTCATGGAGGACCTCGGCTTCCGTGATCGATTCAAATAGCTCTCCATCCATAAGCTCATCTCGAAGTCTTTCAGTTAAAGGACTCACATTTCCTTCTTCTGCCAGGGAGAACCAGTATCTATGTTGCAAAGGATGCTACCCATCTCCTGACACCAAAAGCCCAAGGGCCTTTCAGATGAACTCGGGTCCATTGTCTACCCTTGAGATAAAGAGGCGGCTTTCTCTCGGCTAGAAAGGTTATCCAGAGCTGCTATGACTACCTGGGCGTCAATGGAGCCGCTGGGCAAGACGGGCAGGCATTCTCTTTTACGTATTCATCCACTATGTTTGAGGATCTTTATGGTCTTGGCATCCGAAGACTTGTCGAATTGGAAGTCCATGGCCCAGGTGACATCGCGCTAGAGGGGCTGATGTATCCCGATTAGGGGCTCCCTCTGTGAGCTGGGCTTTCTTTTCTTCGTGGAATACACCTTGAGCCCTGTTTTTCTTTGGGAGGCGATGGACCCGCTTTAGGTTTACCCTGTATCCCGCCTCGATGACTGCCCTGTAGGCACGCCTTCGTCCCTGGCGGGGATGGTTGAGGGCAAAGGCTTAGATCTGCTCTGTGATCTTTTCGTCTGAGTCCTTTCTTGGCCTGGGTTTGGCTATCTGTGTAGAGCGGTGGCGTCCAACCACTTCGCAGGCCCTTTTCTCTGATACCCTTAAACCTTCGCTTTAGCAGCTCAACTGCACTAGGAGAGTGATCCGGGGTTGAGATTTTTCCCTGGGACAGCTCCTTCTAGCTATCTATGTCGAGGGCCTGATCTACCACTATGGCCTTCAGCCTGCGGTTTTCCTTCTCCAGCTCCTTCAAGCCTCTTGACATCTTGGCCCTTCATCCCCCCATAGGTGTTCTTCCATCGGTGCCAGGTCGTCTCCGTGATTCCAAAGTGCCAGGATAGCTCGGCTATCGTTGCTCCTTCATTGAGCATCCTGTCACCTTCGGCCAACGTAGCCAAGCACCTCTCTGGAGTATGTCTCTTTCCCTTCATGTCTGTCAACCTCCCTACTCATCCATTGAAGCCTTCCTAGGGTGGCCGACTCACATTAGGGGTGGACCAAATTTCGGGGAGCCCCGCACATGGAACTAGGCTATCCCAGCCTTGCCATCGCCGCGTTGAATATGACGACCGAAGAAGCCCTTCGTCGCTACAATCGGCGTCAACTAGAAGTTCTGACGTATCTCAAACAACGCGAAGCTGAATTGATTGAGCAAGAACGTACCGTTGCAACAGAGGGATGTCTGCCTCTGCCAGGTCACGAGTAGCGAGCAAGACGAAGTCGTTCCGCCGCGGCCTGTGGTGATTCGGCAAGTCCAGCGTCGAGGAGTTGCACAT
>JAJYVK010000216.1 GCA_021792075.1 Actinomycetes bacterium
AGCTCTCGCACTGCCGCCGGAAGCTGTGCTAATGTTTGGAGAGACTGTGAATGGCATGCCTGATTGGGCAAAGAATGTAAGGTTTGTCGCCCAGCCACCCGCTACAAGGTTGGTCCAGTTCGAGTGGTTCATATGCGCTCGCCCCTTGCCAAACGGCAACTCATAGTAGCCGTTGAAGGTGAAGCGATTGCGTACATCCCAGGCAGAATTAGTGTATTCGTGAATAATAGGGACCAGATTGGTGTTACGATCACCTATTCCAGCGCCTAGTCCTCCGGTATTTCCAGAATCGTCCATCGCGTGCGCCCAGGTGTACGAGGCCAGGAAGTTTAATCCATTCGCGTAACGCTTTTGCAATTTTGTCTGTAGCGAATTGTAGGTGTCATGCCTTCGTATGTAACTAGGTTAATCCCGCCCAACAATGGGAATGGCTCAACAAACTGCCCATTGTTCGCCGGGTTCTGTAACGCATCCGGACTATTGGGGCCGACCGGTGTCGGTAGGTGCCGGGAAACATCCCCAACATAGCCTATGGATGCGACCAGGTTATTCGACAATGCATGCTGGGCCATCAGGTTATAGTCGGCAGTATAGGCTGTTTTGACATTTGGATCGGTAGACTTAAAAGAAGGAAACGAGACGAAGTTTTCCAGTCCTGATGCAATTTGCCTAGACAATCCGCTTTCGATCGTAACCCCGATCGAAGGGCAGTTGTTGGGAGCGCAGTTCACATGGTTAAGGCTACTATCTAGAAGAAATGGGTAATTGTTTCCAAGATTATTAGCTCCCTCGCTTTCAAGCCCACCGTAGAATATGCCGAAGCCACCGTGGATCACTGTTTGCGGGTCTAACTGATATGCAAACCCGAGACGCGGTGCGAAGTTTGTTTTCTGTGCGTTTACCAAATACGGGTTGTTGACATATTGCAACGCAACATTTTCTTTTGCGAGTAACGCGATGAAGGCAGGTGAGATTGGGGTGTTCTTGCTTTGAACGGGTATCTGATATATCCCAGTTCCAGTAGCAATTCCTCCGAACGGAGGGGTTGCAATGAAGTTCGCCTGACGGCCTGCCATTTCCTTATAGGGTTGATAGTAGTCATATCGCAGGCCGAGATTGACCGTAAGCCTTGCATTTACTCTCCAGTCATCTTGCGCGTAGGCAGCACGATACCAGCGGGTATCGTTCGTCGTTGACTCCAGGGAGATGTTTGCGAATTCGTACTGGTTGGCCAAAAAGTCCGCCATGCCAGATCCAGTGAAGCTTCTCCCTAGATCGCTTGTATATAGGCCGTTGGTGAAATAATTGCCGCGTGGAGCAGGCGCCTGTAGGAACGATATGCGTATACTCTGCAAATCTACGCCGAGTTTCAGCGAATGGTTCCCAATGATCTTCGTGACATTGTCCAGAATTTGGTACACGTTCTGGGTCTCAATCGACGGATCGTAGTAATGAGCACCGAAGTTGTGGATACCTCCTACGCCAACATACGGCAGGCCGCCATTGTCAGGAAAACCAGGGCCAAACGGCATGCCGCCCATCCCAAGTTTGGCGGCTTCATCTACGTTGTAGTTTGCCTGGAGAAATGAAAAAATGCCCCAGTTGTAGCCGAAACGAAACTCGTTCGAGAAGTTCGGATTGAAAAGATGGGTCTCGCTGAACATGCCGTTCTCTGCCAGGCTGCTTTGGTATTCTCCCTGGTAGTTAGGGCTTCCATCCAAAATCGGACCGAGCGGAGGAGCTTGGTTGCCTTGCACATGCAGATAACTAAAGCGAGAGTATGTCTGGTCCTTCGCACTGATGTCGTAGTCCATGCGGGTGTCCCACTGCCAAGTGTTGCTGACGTCGGTGAGGTTTTCTATGAGATTGTTGTATGTCTTCCCGCTGTTGGCATTCGGCAAAGGATATAGACTTAATATTTTTTCTGCAACCGGATCGATCTGGGACGGGCACATGACGTTGTTCTGGCCATTGCACGACAGCTTGGCAGTGCCGCCAGAGTTCGGCTGATACAGTTGAATGGGCTTAGCCGAACCGGTCAGGCTTGTATTCAACAACTCCGTATAATTTCCTTGACGCATTAAAGGCGTAGGCACGGTAAGTGTGTTGGTCGAACCATAGGTGATGCGGTTAGCTTGAGCGTCTCCAAAGAAGAACAACTTGTTCATCAGAATTGGAAAGCCGAGCGTGGCCCCAAACTGGTTCTCACTGTATGGAGGAATGGTCAGCGCATTCCAGTCCTTTGCATCCAGGACGGTATTGCGGGCGTACTCCCACAGGTCTCCGTGGATCTGATTGGTGCCGGACTTGATGCTGGCATTGAGCACTGAGCCAGCAGAGTGGCCGAACTCGGCGCTGTAGTCACTGGTCTGCATCTTGAACTCAGCCAAAGCATCCGGTGGTGGACTCACGTTGTAGCTTGCCCCGTTCATGAAATCAATGAGGTTCACATTGTTGTCGACGCCATCCAGAATGAAGTTGTTCTGCGTCGCGCGCTGGCCGTTGGCAAAGAAGTCGCCCGTGCCACCCCCACGACTCTGTGAGATCGATGGATCGACGCCAGCCGTCAATTGTGCAATGTAGACCCAGTTGCGCTGATTGAGCGGTGTGTTATTGATGGTGCGAGTGCTCATCACTTGCCCGACAGAGCCTGACTGCGTCTGGAGTAGCGGAGGCGCTGTAGACACGGTCACCGTCTGCGATACGGAACCAGGCTTCAAGGCCAGGACAACATTCAAGCGCTCCTGTACGTCCAGATGCAGATGTTCTTGCGACGTGGTCTGAAACCCTGGGGCCGTCGCGCTCACGTTGTAATTTCCGATCTTAACAGGAGAGAAAACATAGATCCCGCTGTCGTTTGCCTTGCCGTTCAAGACCAGGCCAGTGTCCGTGTTAGACAGCGTCACCTGCGCGCCAGGGATGACTGCGCCAGCGCTGTCTTGTACCACGCCTGTGATGGTGCCTTCATCGACCTGACCCCACGCCAGGCGTCCCGTGAAACATATCCAGAAAGCACCCAACATCAGCATGAAAACTACTGCATTGCGAGCCTTCGATTGCTTCGACAAAATGTTAAACATGATCACCCCGTTAATTAATTTTCCTTTTATTAACGTGCATTTATCAGTTAGACGGTTCTCTCTAAACACTGTTTCTCATGCTGTCTCCAACAATTACTGTGCGCCTGAAAAACTTTACATTTCAGCGTCCGCAACAAAACATCCGACGCGGAGCTTTGCCCTTCAGCACCTGCCGAATTGAATGGGCCTGACCATATCTGTCCAAATGTGTGCCTTTTGCGTTCGTCCAGAGGATCGGGAAACGTCCTCGGTTTGTTATTCACGATGTGCCAACCAATTGCAGTTGGCTGAACCTGATCATGCGCTGGTTTGCTGAACTGACCAACCAACGCATCCGGCGCGGTTCGTTTCTGAGTGTCGCTGATCTTGTCACCGCGATTGAAGATTTCCTGGCTGCCTGGAACGAAAATCCCAGGCCTTTCTCTGGACCGCCACAGTTGACTCAATCGTCGCCAAACCCGCTCGATGCCGCCAGACTCTGGAACGGATACAGCCTGGATGCACCGCCCAGAAAACACCGAAATAAATGCCCAGCTAATTCGTGGACACTACACTAGCAGCAGCATTCGGCGTCTCCTGCTCATTCCAGTCCTTCAGAACTGTGTATGCGTTTACATCAATGTCAAAAAATTAAACCCTGCATTTATCCACTGCAATCAACTGCAATCTATTAACTACCCTATGATTGGAGAATTGTCAATGGAAATTTCTATTTTATTTTAGGGGATTTGATTTCCACTATCCGTAGCGACCCTCCGACTCTGCTTGAGAGCGATCAAAGTTTCACAGTTCCGAGAGTAGTTCATCCCTGTTTTGCTTTACTTTCAATGATCGCGATCAGAACCCCTTGCTGGTTCAAAAATCATTCCACTTGGCGCTCTGCCAGAGGATACTTGTTCGGTTTATAAGCAAGGGCACTTTGTTCCTCCTGTAATCAGCCAGCCGATAGATAGGTCCGTACTCGTGACATACAGAATCCTCCGCCAGCAAGACGCCTTCAATGAGAAGGCAAGTCGTTAGATATGGGATAAAACTCTCAACATTCAAGGGATGTGGGCAGGGACGCCGGTTCTGGAACCTACAGAGATTTGTGAGACATTCTGGGGCCACCGAGGCCGCCTAAGTCTTTCATTCGTTTAGTCTAGGTTGATTGACACGGGTACACTTCCGCTCCACTGTTGCGTGATGCAACCAATTCAAAAGAATCATCCACAGAACCGACGCCCAAATGGGGGCGCAAATCAGAGCGCACTTGGCTCTGTTGACATCCTCTCTATGGGAAGCGGAAAGCAGGCAGCCAGAGGCGGTATAGGTTGAAGGCCAAGCCGAGCAGGAGAGCTTGGCGGGATTGCGTGTG
>JAJYVK010000217.1 GCA_021792075.1 Actinomycetes bacterium
AAAAAAATGTTGGCAACATGCCTTTTTTGTTTTTCTTATTTTCCTTTGGCTACAAAAAGATACAAGATTTTTATGAGGGCAGTCGGATTTCTTTTTATTGGACATGACCTCGACACCATACTCAGTTCCTTCAGGCAAGCAGCTTTCCAAGGGTTTCCAATACTCCCATTCAATACAGCATTAATTGCCTTTGCTAGGGCAGATTTGTACTGCGGGAACTATGACCGCTCACATGGATTGCTTGAGATAGCCTACGACATTAAACCTGACTCGGCAGATACCTGCTACCACTTAACCATGCTCTGCCTTGTACATGGCGATGAGTCCCGTGCAAAAAAACTACTCATAGAGGCAATTGCTGAGGACAGACGTTATGCCATGGCCCACCAGAACCTAGCGGCTCGCTATGAAAGAGACACATGGGTACCTACTGACTTGGACCTAACAAGCGATCCTGAGTTACACCTATATGATGCATACAATTACCTTGGGCAAATATTGGTAAACCAGTCCAACGATGTTTCGCTGGGTTTGAAGATGTTTGGTAATGCAATGAGGCTGCAGCAGAAATTGGCCACACGATACGAAATTCCCAAGACGTTGCAGAAAGATTTATTACAATTTAATGGGTTTGATCCCGCTAAACCTATTCGCATCCTTCCCTACGAGTGGGTTACCCAGATTGGCCACCTAGGCATGATCGATGCTCTTCTCAAGATGCAACGGCTCGGCATGCGCCCCGATGTCAACTGGGTTCTGCTTGCACCTATAGACAAGGTCGCTAACCAAGCTTTCCTGGATCTCTGGAAACCTTACCTGATCATTATCCAGAATCAGGATCTGATCAATGCCCTGTTTCCTTTCCAGCGCATATGTGGTGAGCAGTTCAACTGTTTCATCAATGACAGCGGAGAGGCAATCGATTGGTCTGATGCGGCAGCGCAGGCATTCATTGAATGGGATCGCCAGGCTCGCGGTCCGCTGATATCCCTGCCCTTCGAGATCAAAGAGATGGGAAGGAAACAGCTTGCAAATTTGGGAATGCCGCCCGATGCATGGTTTGTTGCGTTACATGTGCGCAGCAAGGGTTTTTACGGTGAAGGTATAAGTTTCATTCAAAGTCACCGGAATGCTTCCCTGCACAGTTATTTACCGGCTATCAGGCGTATTACCGAGGCCGGTGGCTGGGTCGTCCGTATGGGAGACAGCAATATGGAGCGGCTCAAGAGTATGCCACAGGTGTTGGATATCACACAAAACCGGAACTGGTCTCGTTCACTCGATTTGTATCTTTGGTCGCAAGCGCGTTTCTTTCTCGGAACCACTTCTGGCCCCACAAATGCCGCCATGGCTTTCCATACACCTATGTTACTTGTAAACTGTGTTTCCAACTATGCACAATCCTGGAACAACAAAGTTATCTTTGTGCTTAAACAATTTTGGTCTCGGCGAGAACAACGCTACCTGCAAATGATCGAGACAACTACGCCGGAGTTTAGAGCCAAAATATTCAATATTCACTCCCTCGCCAAAGAGGGAATTTTTCCCAAGGCAAATAGTGCCAGCGATATCCTGATGGCTGTCGAGGAAATGCTGGAGTACCTTGATGGAGACGGCTTGCCGGCAATGCAAGATTCCTCACCGCTGGAAGGTGCCCCCTACCCCTTATGGCTCTGGGGTAACGCCCATCCCAGTAAACGATTCTTCTCACATCATCATGAACTGTTCAGCCAATTTCCACTTATTACAGGATCAAAAATAGATGAATACCCAGTCTGAAGTTTTAGAAAACATCAAAAATATTTCTGGAAAAGGGAAATCCATTGTTTTTGTCTGGGGGGATTTTAACGTAATTCACCCAGGCCACTTACGACTTCTGAATTTTGCGGCAGATTGCGGCGACATACTGGTTGTTGGCATACGTCCGGATTCATCACCGTCTGCAGTCATCTCACAGGACCTTAGACTACAGGGGTTACAGGCTATTTCTGTCGTCGACTATGCTTTTGTGCTTGAAGGGTCACCAGAGGAGTTTATTAAGACCATCAAACCCCAGGTTGTGGTCAAGGGACAGGAGCACAGACAGCGATATAACCCTGAAAAGGAGATTCTCGATTCCTATGGCGGGGAGTTGATCTTTTCCTCCGGCGATATGAGATTCTCATCCATTGACTTGTTGCGCCGGGAAGCGAGTGACCTAGGACTGATCCATAAACCCTCTGACTATCTACAGCGACATGACATTCATCAGGAGGCTTTGATCAATCTAGTCGAGAAATTTTCATCACTGAATGTGGTCGTTGTCGGGGACCTGATTGTAGACGAATACATTAACTGCGACCCACTTGGCATGTCCCAAGAGGATCCTACCATTGTCGTCACACCGTTTTCTCGTGACATGTTTCTTGGTGGAGCAGGCATTGTAGCAGCCCATGCATGCGGGTTGGGGGCAAGCGTAACCTTTCACAGCGTTTGCGGCAAAGATAAAAGTGCTGAGTTTGCTCAAGAAAAGCTTAATGAATATGGAGTAAAGAGTCGACTCTTCCAAGATCATAGCCGTCCTACCACGCTTAAACAACGATACCGGGCAAGAGGCAAGACATTATTGCGGGTCAGCGAGCTTCGCCAGCATGATATTTCTGACGAGGTGGCGTTTAGTATGCTGGACAAACTGGAGGAAGATCTGAACAAGGCGGGCCTGCTGATATTTTCAGACTTCAACTATGGGTGTCTCCCCCAGATGGTTGTAGATCAGATTCGCAAGATCTGCCATAAGCGATCTATTCCCATGGTGGCAGACAGCCAGTCCTCTTCACAGATTGGAGATGTATCTCGATTCAAGGGCATGACGCTGATCACACCAACCGAACATGAGGCACGACTGGCGGTAGGAGATTCGACGTCAGGGCTTGTGGTGCTGGCCGAGAAGCTGGCGGAAAAGGCAAAAAGTAAGCACTCTCTTATCACACTTGGCGCGGAAGGTGTATTCATTCACAGTCCGACGGCCCCGAGTCATAAACTGATTACCGATATTCTTCCTGCCATGAATCAATTGCCGAAAGATGTTTCCGGAGCGGGTGATTCGATGCTAACTAGCTGCGCCATGGCATTGACTGTAGGGGCAAGCATCTGGGAAGCCGCATTTCTGGGTTCAATTGCTGCAGCCTGTCAGGTTGGACGCGTAGGGAATCGACCTCTAAGTGCAAGCGAAATATTGAGGGAGATTGCCAGTTGAGGGCCGTCCTTCTTTCTGCTGGTTTGGGTACTCGACTTCGTCCCTTGACAGATACGATACCCAAATGTCTTGTTCCCATATTTGGCAAGCCACTCCTAGGGATATGGATGTCCAGATTGCTAAATGGGATGGCAATAGAGCGCATACTGGTTAATACCCACTACCTTGCCGAGCAGGTCGTCGCGTTTGTAAAGGAATCAGAGGGTGCTGACAGGGTGGACTTAGTATTTGAGCCGACTCTGCTGGGAACCGGAGGTACTCTGCTAAAGAACAAGGAATGGATAGGACACAAACCTGTGCTTGTGGCCCATGCAGACAACCTGACGTTGTTTAACATTAGCGACTTCATGGTTACACATCAACAACGCCCTACAGATTGCAGCATTACCATGATGACCTTCGACACAGATGAACCACAAACGTGCGGCATCGTCGAAGAGATTGACCAAGTGGTTGTCCGTTTTCACGAAAAAGTTTCAAATCCCCCAGGCAGTCGGGCTAATGCAGCGGTCTACATATTCGAACCAGATGTTATTGACTTCATAGAATCTATTGGGACAGAGCGCGTTGACATAAGCACTCAGGTCTTACCGCACTATCTTGGCAGAATAGCCACCTACCACAATTCCGTTTACCATCGCGATATCGGCACACTTAAAAGTCTTGAAATTGCCCATCGGGAGCTTCCTGGCCTCAGTGACTTAGGTGTATGATGTGATGTTCCTACCATAAATACGTAATGGACAATCACACAAGATCTCTGAACACTTCAAACTAAGGGTGTCCTCAGTCGATGAACCAACCTCAGACACTAAAGACTGTAGTGCCCGAAGTTCGGATATCCGTGGTTATTCCAAACTTTAACGATGGACACTACATTGCTCGTTGCCTTGACTCAATCCTGAATCAGGAGGTTTTGCCCGATGAGGTTGTCGTGGTGGACGATTGCTCTACGGACAATAGTGTTGAGATAATTCTCTCACTATTGCAAGGCCGAGAAAAAGTTACGTTCATTCAGAGCCCAAAGAATCTTGGGGTTTACGGTGCGCTGGAACTGGGAGCCAGTCATACATCGGGAAATTATCTGATGTTTGTGGCAGCGAACGATTTTGTACTTCCTGGGGTATTTGCTCATGCAAAGCGTTGCCTATCTCTTCACCCTGGAGTGGGTCTGTGGTCCTCTATGGGCTGGTTAGTCG
>JAJYVK010000218.1 GCA_021792075.1 Actinomycetes bacterium
CGCACCGGTGGAAAGGTTACACGAAGAACCACTCTGACCAGGAACGAGGTCCAGATTCTCCTGCCGGTTTTCACCGATTCGACTCCGGACATCGGGTCGGAGAGAAGCGAGAGCCCCACTGGCCACGATCTCGCCGCATACCGGCACTCACAAGATCGCAACGGCGCGTTGGAAAAGAGCACCGAACTGCAGGTGCAGACGATCCATAAATTCTCTAAGCGCAGAACGGCAACGAGCGAGGTCGACGCGCACAAATTTAGAGCGGGATGACTTCGTCATGGCACACGACAAAAATGATAAGGGCCGAGTCATCATATTCGATGACCACTCTCTGTTCTCCTATACCATTGATATCGCGCTCAGCCAACATGGCCTAGAAGTTGAAAAATTTGACGTGGGACCGGAAACCACGGCCGATGATATACTGTCGGCCGCCAAGGAGTTCAACCCGGATGTCGTTGTTCTCGATCTGCACCTCGGTGCGGCCATTGAGAACGCTCGCTTTTTGATCCCGGAGCTGTCCACCGAGACGACAGATGTCATCGTGGTCACCGGAGACAGGAACGAATTCCAAATCGCAGGTTGCATCTCGGAAGGTGCAGCATGCGTTCTCGGCAAGGAGATCTCCTTCGAAGTATTTGTTTCTACCATTTTGCGCGTCCTCCACAAAGAGCCCGTGGTTCCCTTGGCTCGACGAGAGGAGCTGAAACGTATTTGGCAGGCATACCAGTCTTCAAAACGGACTGCCCTAGAGCCTTTCACGCACCTGACTCCCCGAGAACAGGAGGTGCTTGCAGCCCTGGTCGCTGGCAAGTCGGCTGATGCGATCGCAGATGAACTCTACATGTCCGTATCAACGGTTCGCAGCCATATCCACTCGATCTTGAACAGACTCCAAGTCAAGTCTCAGCTCGAAGCTGTCGCAAAGGCTCTTCACAGCGATTGGTCGCCTGCCAGATCCTGAACTCAAGAAGATCCGAACCCACAACAACAATCCCCGATTTTAAGCTATTGATCGCAAATACATCTTGAAAAGCCCACGACCTCGATTTCCAAGCTCAAGACATCTAAATCTGGACCAAGACACCTTTTAGCGAAATGTATAATTCGTTCAGTGAATCCCGCACCTCTCTGCCATTTTCGTGGAAGGGACCGGATTTGCACCTGACAACTACTTAGGGGGATTCGTCGTGCCAGAACATTCAGAAGAAATAGGCTATGAACCTAGTCCAAATCCTAGGGTACGTGAACAGGTCGAGTTATACGAGCGGTCGGGAGGGGCGCAGGGAAACACTCAGAGGGATACCGGTATCCCTGTCATCATCATTACCAGTCTCGGCGCAAAGACGAACAAGTTGCGCAAGACTCCCGTTATCCGGGTGGAAGCAAACGGCGTCTACGCCTTGGTGGCGTCCAGGGGTGGTGCTCCAAATAATCCTCAGTGGTACTACAACCTTGTCGCTCATCCCCATTCTGTAATGATCCAGGACGGACCTCAACGATTCGAGGTGACGGTCCGCCTCACAGAAGGTGACGAGAGGGCCATATGGTGGGAGCGGGCGGTGAAGACATTTCCCACCTATGGAGAGTACCAGCAGAAAACGGACCGTGAAATTCCTGTATTCTTGGCCACCAGACGTTCCTAAGCTGCTGATCCCTAAGCTGCTGATCCCTAAGCTGCTGATCCCTAAGCTGCTGATCTTGGAGCGACGGCTGCACCGCGATGTTAACCAGCAGAGCTTGTGGCTCTGGTAGACCAAGATCTGCTGAGAGAACTGCTCAATCGGCTTCTTCGGCCGGTCTCACAATACGACGCTGAGATTTCTAGGATACCTGAATGATCTCCGTCGGGTAGCGATCAATCAGCATTGGCCCCTCTTTTGTTACGATGACCATGTACTCGATCCTCACAGTTGACTTTCCAGGAATTCCTGCACGACCCTCGACAGCGACCGCCATTCCTTCCTTCACCTCCTGAGGAAAGTCCAGAGACCACTGGCGATTTACAACAGGCTGCTCGTATTGGTGTAGCCCGATGCCATGACCGATCTCGATCGTCAGCAACTCCGCCTCTTTTTCGTAGCCAAGCTCTTTTGCATCGGGAAAATGTCTTGCGGCGGAGCTGGTCTCTCCGCCAGGCACAAGTTCTCCTATCACGCCTAGAAGCCGGCCTTGCAGCTCCTCCATCCAGCCCTTTTCATCCTTGGTTGCTTCACGACCAACCGTGAACGTCCTATATGAACAGGCGTTATAGCCCAAATAACTAGTCCCGCACACGTTTCCGAACAACAGATCGCCAGGTGTAATGAACAGATTTGTTCCCTTGATGCCGCGCTCATACGCAAGCGGCCCGGACCTGAATCCAGCCACTGCCCTATCGGCGCCAGCGCTGCTAGCAGCAGATCGCCCTACCGCAGCCACCTCAGAATCAGTCATTCCGGCATGCATTCCTCTTGCAATAGCTGACCACATCCGATCCGTGATCGCACCGGCCATTCTAAGACAAGCAACTTCCTCGCTGGTCTTGATGGCCATAGCCTCTTGCATGATCTCCTCGCCACGCACGATGCGGCTGCATACCTCACCAAGCGCGGCCCACGCATAGGAGTCAAACCCAGCCACAGCCAAGGTCTCATCTGAGAGGTGAAGCTTCTCAAGTTCGTTTTGAACATCTTTGGCAAATTCTGTCGCCTCGAAAGTGCACGCGGCCTTGCCAGGAATTCCCCGAAGCCAGCTTCTGGCGACACGCCATTCCCTGATCCATGGCGCCTCAGGTGGCGTATTAACCACATAGCCAGCATGGGCGAAGACTACGGGCTCTGACTCGGCTGGAAAGAGGACGTACCAGAGGTCTGGGGCGAATTCCGGTCCACGCAAACCAGTCAGATACCTGCAATACTCGCTTCCACTTGCCAGAATCGCAGTTATCCCGTTCTCCTTGAGCGTCGCTCTTGCCCTATCCATCCGCTGTCGCCGCAGCTCGGCGGGATCAATCCTGTGCTGCCAATCGACCGAGCCTGGGCCAAACGTCAGTGGAGGCAGATATGGAATGGGACTTGTAAAGGGATCCTGTATCATTTGAAGTTCCTCCCCAAATTTTCGGGCTTTGAGCTGTCGGCACAAGCTGGCACTGCATCGATCTATCCAGACCTCGCCGTGTCCCAGCCTTGCTAGCCCGAGACTTGCACAATTACGAAGCTACCACTAAAACTCGCTCCGTGTCATGCTTATCTGCACACAAGACGAATCTAAAAATGGTTTCCCGACAGTGGAAACAACGCCCTATCGCAGAAGCGATAGCAACTTGCATCCATTCTCAATCGTCCTGCTAATTCCCCTGGTGTCGTGAAAGCAACTGTAATAGGCTCGTCGAACGGAGAGCAATCCCGCGTTCCTGCCACGACAGCGAGGTTTCCATCAGATGTCTCCCGCGCTTGACAGAAGGAGTTGACATGAGGTTGATCGCGATAGAAGAACATGTCCGAACCCGTAGCCTACGCCCCACATCAGAGACTGGCGCTGGCGAGCACACAGGACATGTAAGTCCGATGTCTGAGCGGATAGCCAGACTCGATGAGATAGGACCGGTGAGACTGGCAGAGATGGACGCTGCGGGGATCAAAATCCAGGTTCTCTCTCAGACGGCCAGTGCACGCCTAGACCCTAACAGAGAGATCGAATCAGCAGTCAAAGCAAACGATGAACTCGCTGAGGCCATCTCGGCCCATCCTGACAGGTTTGCGGGCTTTGCCGTACTTCCGCTCGCTGACCCTGACGCGTCAGCTGAAGAGCTTGATCGGACAGTTAGGGTACTCGGATTCAAGGGAGCTCTCATAAACGGGATGCAACAGGGGCTCTTTCTCGACGATCCTCGATACTGGCCTGTCTTTGCCGCTGCCGAACGCCTTTCAGTTCCGATATACCTGCACCCAGCAGAGCCACCTGCATCTGTGAGAAACGTCTATTACGCGGGACTGGAGCCATCAATTGCTCAGGCGCTAGCAACCTCCGCCTGGGGTTGGCATGTAGAGACTGGCCTCCACGCGCTACGCCTGATAGTTAGCGGGATCTTCGACCGTTTCCCAACACTTCAGCTAATAATCGGCCATATGGGTGAGGCCATTCCATTCATGCTCGCACGCACTGCTCGAAACATGGAGGGAGCGGCGAAGCTTGAACGCCCCCTCGCTGACTACTTCCTCGAGAACTTCTACATAACCACAAGTGGCATGTTTACGGTCCAGCCGTTGCTCTGCCTTCTCCTCGTTGTCGGAGCAGACCGCGTAATCTTTTCAGTCGACTACCCCTACAGCTCCAGCCAAGAAGCCCAAGAGTTCATTGAATCCGCCCCCATAAGCAGCACAGATCGAGAGAAGATCGCTCATCTGAATGCTGAGCGACTGCTCGGACTGTGAGGCGGAGATGGCAACAGT
>JAJYVK010000219.1 GCA_021792075.1 Actinomycetes bacterium
CGTGCGGATAGAACACCGTCTCCCACTGCTCTGCAATGCGTCTGCACAGATCGACGTCTTCCATATAGAGAAAGAACCGCTCATCGAAGAGCCCCACCGTCCGAAGGGCTTCCGTACGGACGAACATGAAACAGCCAGAGAGATTTGGAACGAACCGAGGAGCGGTCAGGTCTACATCCTCCAGCAGATAGCCGGCCATCTTGCGGTGGGCGAGTTTACGAACCACTCTTCCCGCGAAGCGCCTCAGAAATAGATCGGATGGAGCGGGGAGGAGTTTGCACAGCCGTTGCTCCTTGTTGCCGGGATAGAGGACCTTCGGCATGGCTAGGCCGATGCCGGGATTCTCCTGCATAAAGCCGCAGAGGGCGGGGATGGTCTCCGGCCCAAAGGTCACATCCGGATTGAGGATCAGGTGGTACTGGGATCGGCGGAGATGCTTGCGGATAGCGATGTTGTGCGCCGCACCAAATCCGATGTTTTCGCCGCTGAAGAGATACTCGGCTCCCGCCGCCTCAACGATTGGCCGGAGCGACCCATCGGGCGAGTTGTCCACCACGGTGACGGAGACTGGGAGTCCGCTGGAGGACAAGCTGTCGAGTACCGCCTTCACCTGCATAGGGTGATTCCGATACAGGACGACGGAGACGCTGACAAGGGATTGTTCTGGGTCGATCATGGTCTTCTTTGAGCCGGGCATCCGGGGAAGCCACGAAGGATGGATCCGGGGATTTCCAACACGCGGTCAAGGTCCTCTCGCGATTTTAGACTCGACGGCATCCGCCTGCCGCTTCCCAAATTTTTGATCGAAGCACGGCTTCTGTCAGTCCCACCCCTACCCGCAGTGGCCGAAGCTGTACCCACGCACGCTCTTATCCCCACTCCGATCGGCTCCTTGGATCTCATCTTGGGGCCTAACGCGGTAAGGATCCCCTTCCTTGACGAATTCGACCTCGCGCGCGGCCCAATCAGTTGGATCGGCCACCACTGTTCCCCCCGGCGAGGTCCCCGTTCCTGCTCAGGCGGGTGCATAACGACCACAGGCTGACCCCCAACCACTTGGTCGCCCTCGGCCAGTGTCTTCTTTCGGAACGGGGCCACCCCTACCCTGGTAACACCTGACAATCCGTTCGCCTCTTCCACCTTTGCTGTTGCCCTCCCGACGGAGCGGCCCAACCTGCCAGCGAAGCTGAACTGTGCCCCCTCTGGAAACTGGGGTCTGGCTCATGGCGCAGCTCAAATTCCGGCCGGCTGGCTCACGCGAGGAGTCTTGCGAGGCAATAAACGTTACCTCACTGTTTTGATCGTCGTGGGCTGCCATAGGCCCCCAACCGCGCCTCGCGCTCAACCGCTGCGAAGATAAGATTCGAGTGCCCGCTGAATGCCTTCACGAAACGGCGTCTTCGCCTGAAAGCCCAGCCGCCGTTGCTTTGCGGTGTCTCCACCGCGCGCAAAGACCCCCTCCGGCTTGTCGGACGTGCCTTTAACCTCCGGACGATAGCCCGCCAACTCGGCGGCCAGGCTCGCGAACTCATTAAAGCTTGTAAGGACGCCGGTTGACAGATTGAGTGCCCCTCCATCATCGATCTTATCGACGGTTGTCAAGATCCCCTCGACGCAATCGTCGATGTGGATAAAGTCACGCATCTGACGACCGCTGCCCCAGACGCTCAGGGCTTTGGCTCCGCGCTCCGCCAGAACCCTCTTACAAATCCCCGGAAACGGATAGGCGTCGTCCTGATCCTCGCCGTATCCCGAAAAAGGCCGGTAACAGATGGATTTGAGACCGTGTTTCGTGTACGCAAGCTGGGCTAGATACTCGCATGTGAGCTTTGCCCATCCATAGCTCATATCCGGCATACCAATTTCGTCACCGAAGGAGATCATGTCTTCTTCGAGAAGCGTATAGCCGTCGGCCCTTTGCAGCTTAACCGGATAGGCTGCACTCGAACTGAAACAGGCCGTCTTTCTAGGCTGCGCCTGCTTGGCCCATCCCCAGTAGGCTGAGTCGATCGAAAGATCGTCCGCCACCGCCAGGGGATTGTTCTCAATCATCAACCGTCCGCCGACCATAGCCGCTAAATGGAACGCGTAGTCGAAGTCCGTATCCTGCACACGAGCGAACCATGTCCGGCAGTCTTCCTTGTAAAAAATAAAGCTGCGAAACTCCCTCGGATCGAAGATGGGCCAGCCGGCCGCTGGGTCTATGCCGCCAGTGTAAGGGGCCAGGCAATCGACGGCGTGTACCTCATCTCCCGCTTCCAGGAGCCTTCTGACAAGGTGACGCCCCACAAACCCGGCGCCGCCGGTTACCAATACCTTACGCATGACGAAATACCTCCAATAGCCTCTCCATCATTGAACCATAGCCCCTTCAGCCTTGAGGCGACCTGGCGCCTTACCCTGCACCTCCCCGAGTTAGAGGCGGAAGGAATGCGACTTAGACCGGCGGATCGACACGATGGGAGCCGTGTTTGGTGAAGGCTGACCCCCGGGCAGATGGCGGGGATTCCTCAGGCCAGGCTGCGGCGAGCCCGACGGAAGCTCGGCGAAACTTTGACGGCCGCGTCAATCGCCCTCCCCGAGCAGCTCCGAAAGGGCCCGTTCCATGTTGGCCTTCATGTCGTACCGCTCCCTCACTAAGGCCTGAGCATTGGCCACCAGCGACTCTGCCAGACCACGCTCGGTGAACACTCTGCGTATGCAGGAGGCGAACGCAGCTGGCGTGTCGCCTACGAGCACATGGATGTTATCCCGAAATCCGGTGCCCTCGATCCCCATGGACGTGCTTACCACCGGAAGGCCGGCTTGGATCGCCTGGACCACCTTGATCTTGATGCCTGCGCCGCAAATGACCGGATTCACAAAGACCGCGGCATGCGCATAGACGGCATCCAATGTCTCCGGATCTTCCTCCATGGCCGCGCCCTTGACGCTCTGA
Organism: Actinomycetes bacterium; assembly: GCA_021792075.1. Classification (GTDB taxonomy): domain Bacteria; phylum Actinomycetota; class Acidimicrobiia; order Acidimicrobiales; family Acidimicrobiaceae; genus SCQM01. Next base: position 2,939 of record JAJYVK010000219.1, read on the forward strand.
ATCAGGGCTCTGAGTGCAGGGATCGGACGGCCCGCAGTGCGTCCGGCCACTTGGAAGCTGTAGCCGGGCACATCGAGCATACGGTGGTGGATATTTTTGATGTACCAGTCCACCGAGTCCGTGTTGTGCGATATCGTAAGCGAGCCGACGAACAGCGCGGTGTTACCGGAACCGCGGAAGGGCCGCAGATCTTCAGGGCTTACGTGTGTCGGAAGAAAGGCGGATTTCCCAGCATCCGCTGGCGCTCTCCGGATGTGATCCTCACGTTCGCTGTCAGAGATGAACCAGAGTAGATTGCATTTGCGCATGACACTCGGGGCGAAGCGCCTGAACTTCAAAGACTCAGAAAGAAAGTAGATTCGCTTGCGCCAGTCGTCCGCTCCGTCGGCAAGATCCTGAAAATATCCAACCTGCTCATTGTGAACCCTGAGAATTAATTTCGCGCCTCGTGAAGCTGGGTTATCGAGGAAAGCTGCCACATACTCCGCTTCAAGAAGGATCGCGTCGTACTGCGGCTCGATCTTTGTCGAGCTCAGATCCCTCCGACTCTGCACCTGGAAGGGCCGCGCTGATAGGAAGGAGCCGGGACCATTTCGCCGCGGTACTAGCCATAGACGCCCTACATGCCCTTGCACAGTATCGATCGAGGCTTTGTCGGGAGTCGCCTTTACAGTGGCGGCTAAATCAACTTGGCATCCCATCTCGCGGAGAATCAGGATGCGGTTCCACATGTCGACGGCAGCGCCGTGGGTCGGCGGGTAGGGAAAGTCATTTGCGACAACTAGAATTCTCTTCATGGGCGGCTTGGGCCTCGGGGTGGCTTCTGACCTTTGTCAGAGCAACTGCTTTGCGTATTGGGAAGTTTGCGAGAGCGAGTAGAAGGTGAAGGCGAAGGCGGACACGGTGCGAAAGGGTCAATCGTTCCCGCCCAGTCGCTGTGGTTGCGTGTCGCCTGTTGAGCACCAGGGGCTTCGCGATGTAGAGGGATTTGTGACCAGATAATGAATTTCTCACCCCTATCCAAATGTCGTGCAATACGTCATAACCATGGGGAAGGGGAAGGACGTCGCTTAGGATATCGGCTCGGAACGCCATTGTGCACCCGCCAAAGCGGTTACGGATGAGATTGGCGCAGAGACCCTGACGAAACGGACCCTTCGATGCGAAGTAGGATTCTGAGATCAACGCACCGGTTGCATCGATAAGGGCGTTATCGGTTGCCACCAGGGAGACGTCAGGGTGGGAGTTGAACGCTTCGAGGACCGTTACGACCTTGCGAGGATCCCACAAGTCGTCCTGATCGCTCAAGAAAATAATTCTCCAGGAAGCTGCGCGAATCGCATCTTCGAAGGTGCGCAGGACGCCGCTATTGACGCTATGTCGATAGAGACGGATCCTTGGGTCCCGCATATCGAGAATTTTGTCTATGGTCTGATCGTTGGAGGCGTCGTCCACGATCACAACTTCGTCGTCGGGAGCGAGCTGGCTGAG
>JAJYVK010000220.1 GCA_021792075.1 Actinomycetes bacterium
TATGAACGTTCTTTTGAAACCCGAGTCACAGAAGATCTTCTTCAATCTTCCGCTGCGCTCTCTAGCCTTATGCATGACACAGGTTCCACCGAGATTGTCAGATACAGAGGCAACCATAACCACAACGGCAATGAGAAGTCCCATGGTGTCCACAATTCGAAAGGTCTTCCTACCCGATATCTTCTTGCCTGCATCATATCCCCTGGTGGGACTGGTCACCGTTGCGGCACCTCGTACACTACGAGCATCGACTACGCCAGCAGATGGGTCGGGATCTCTTCCCTCTTTCTCCCGAATCATTTCAATGAGTCGTTCTCCTGCTCTCTTCCAGGTTCCGTCCTTAGACCACTGCACGTGATAGCGATGCACCGTATTCCAGTGGGGGTAGTTCGACGGCAGAGCCCTCCACTGACAACCTGTCGCATTGACATAGAGGATTGCATCTACGATGTCCCGCTTCCCTCATTTTGGTGCACGACCTATGCGACCGTCTCCGCCATAGACAGGGAAGAGATCACAGATGAGATTCCACTCCTCATCGGTTAGGTCACCATGAGTAGAACGCCATGTTTTCTAAGGAACCGTAGATTTGGATACCATGATTTCAATCTACCGCAGTTGCTCACGCAGAGAAGGGCCTTTTAGCATCTGAACAGCTCCATCTTTCCCGACAGGCTCTAATACGAAATGAGGTTTACTTGCAGAAAGTCTTCTCCACGGTTCGCAGCGTCTGGTTGTAGAGTCGGTGGCTACCAGCTGAAGGAGCACTTTCTTCAGTTTGTGGGATGAACTTTAGAGGACGATCGATAGATCTGGGCTTAGTTCGGAACAGGCTAGTTGCATCCCGAAGAGAGCGCTATGGGTTCTTCGATAGAGGATCTGCTTCATGTCAGAGAGAAGCCAATGGGGCTGCAAGCCAGCGCTCTGAAGCGCCCTTTGTGCCATCCAAGCGACGGCCAACACCAAGCTCTCGCACGGGCATGAAAGATAGAGACGATGTTTTCACTTGGCATCACTCCTCTTGCTGAGGACTGCACGGGCATGCCGGACGAGCGCCCTGGCCGCTGGACTCGTTCCTCCGTCCGCTCGCCAAACTAGTTCGATGCGAGATCGCATCGAGGGTTTAGACACAGCAAGGGCGTGTAGCTTGGAGTCGTAGACGGCGAGGGACTTAGGAATGATCGCAATACCGAGGCCTTGCTGAGCAAGTTGCATCACAAGGTCGAGCGCGCTTGCCTCTAGCGCTACGTATGGTGCGATCCCGACGCTCGTACAGGCTTGCTCAAGGCAGGTACGAATGCCGGTACCCTTCGGGAGGCAGATGAGGGGCTGATCGGCTAACTCTTGAAGGCGAATCGACGACTTCTTGGCCAGAGGGTGACTGCGACCGACTGCTGCCACGAGTGCTTCGTCCGTGATGATTTGGGATGAGACGCCCGCTGGGCATGGCCCCGCGAGACCGACCCACGCCAGATCAAACGTTCCGCTGAGAATACCGTCAAGGAGCCTGTCGGAGGTGGCCTCTGACAGCGAGATCTCAACACCGGGATGATCCCGGTGAAAGCCGGCAAGCAGTTCGGCAAACTCAACCGAGGCACATGAAGTGATCATGCCGATCTTGACGCTTCCGCGCACTAGCCCGATGAGCTCGTCGATGGCGAGCCGGCTGTTGGCAACAGCCCCGAGCGCAGCACGTGCGTGGGGCAACAGAGCTGCCCCGGCGGCGGTGAGACGTACGTTGCGGTCCGAGCGGTCGAATAAGGTCTCTCCAAGTTCACGTTCGAGTCGGCGGACCTGCGCACTGACGCCTGGCTGGGCCACATGGACCTTGGCTGCAGCCTTGGTGAAGCTCCCCTCCTCGGCTACCGCGATAAAGTACTCAAGCTGCCTGAGTTCCATAACCGATGATTCTAGTGGTGAGAATACATTGATCTGTCACTTCTACACCTTGAAGGGTTAAGGTGGATTTTTTAGAGACCATCAAAGAGGGGAGAGCCTGAGTGTCCCAGATCCAAAGAGCCATGAAACCCGAAGACATTACTTATCTGTTTGTAGAGCGAGCCAACATGGGCGACGCCGCCGGCATCGCCGATCTCTACGAGGATTGCGCCGTGATGGCCTATCCCCCAGGTGGCCAGACCGTCGGACGCGACGCCATCTACCAACTCTGGAAGATGGTTTTGCAGGCGGCTCCGCGGTTCGAACCCGAGGAGCCGCTACCAACACTTATCAGCGGAGACATCGCCCTTACCGCCACGATAGCCAAAGACGGGAGGGGTGCACGGGCCCAGGTCTGTCGCCGACAAACCGACGGTTCTTGGTTGCGCCTGCTCGATCTACCCGAGATCGTAGCCTCCTTGGACGCTGGTCAGTAACTCATGTTGCTCGCCGAAGATTGGCTCCGGGCTGTCGCATTGGCCCTTCCTGATGTCCAAGAGAAAGAGACATGGGGCAAGCCCACCTTCCGGGTCAGAGGAAAGCTATTTCTGACCATGGCTCTAGACGGATCCACGGCGACGATGAAGGCTTCGCTCGATGACCAAGCCGAACTGGTGGCCAAAGACCCGGAAGTCTTCTCCATCGCCCCCTATGCGGGCCGCTATGGCTGGATCAAAGTCTCTGTCAATCGTTGTGATGTTGACCTGCTCGAACACTTAGTGTATTCAGCATGGTGCAAGAGCGCCCCGAGAGACATCTTGGCGCTTGCACCATCTCCGACTTCACTACGAGCTGGTTGACGCCTACACAAGATGATGACTAACCAATGGAGACCGATGCTAGAAATCCATGTAGACCTATGGGTCGATCCAATCTGCCCATACGCTTGGATGACCTCGCGCTGGCTTTCTGAGGTTGAGCGAGTGCGGCCAGTGGTTGCTCGGTTCCACGTCATGAGCCTGTCAGTACTGAACGAGAGTCGCGAGGACCTGCCGGAGCGATATCGACGGCTGCTCGACGTCGGTTGGGGTCCAGTGCGCGTCGCCATTGCCGTCGAGGAGCAGTACGGTCCTGACGCGCTGCGCTCCTTTTACGACGCGCTCGGCACCCGCCTCCACCCCTGCGGACGCGATTTTGATCAAGAGCTCTGCCTCGAAGCTCTGTCTGAGGTAAGTCTGCCCGCTTCTCTCGCCAACGCGGCGCAGAGCACAGAGTTCGATAGGGCAGTCCGCGCGAGTCATCACGCCGGGATGGATCCCGTCGGCGACGAAGTCGGCACCCCGGTCATCCATGCACCGGGGACAGACGGGGAAACCGTAGCCTTCTTTGGCCCGGTGGTTATTCCCGCCCCCAAAGGGGAATCCGCGGGCCGGCTCTGGGATGGCGTTCTGCTTGTCGCCGGTACTGACGGTTTCTTCGAATTGAAGCGCTCGCGCACGCGTGAACCGATCTTCGATTGATGTCACGCCTTGACGCCCGCAGACGTGAGACTGCTCGGACGAGCGTTACCGACAAGTGTGGCCGCCGAAATGCTGAGATTGCATATCGACCCTAAGGCCGTTGGCAGTGGCCAACGACTGAGACGTCGCCTCAGCTCGTACGATTTCAGCGTAGCTCGGGTACGTAGCCCTCGTCACTGCCACCGAAGCCATCACCGCTAGCTTCCAATACCAAGACGGGGAACACATCTCCCCTCGACGCCATGCTCCGCACGACCGCTCAGATCGGCGAGGCAACCAATCTGCCAGTCAGTGCCGGCTTGAAGGCGTACTACGGTAACGTCGCCATTACCATCGCCCAGGCCGTCGCGGTTGGCGCCAATCTCGAAGACCAGTCGAGGTCCCCTTAGTCGAAGCAACCGCAGCGGTGCAAAGGCCGTGAACGCCGGAGAGTGCGAAGGTGTGCCGCTCGTTCTCAACGTCCGCACCGAGGTCCTCCCGCCCGAGAACTCCATCAGCTTTAGTTCGTTCGTCGCTAGCATCATCGCTCGGGAGTGGGCCTTCTAGGACGCCAGCACAAGCTTAGTGTTCGGTCCCGGCACCCTTGAAGCCCACAGCGTCGCTGAGCTGGTCTCTACCCTCGGCCGTGGCATGCTCCGAATCCACGAGTTCCATGGAGCACTCTCTTCGCTAGATCAGTTTACCGCTCTCGGCGTCGCCCGGTTGTTCTGCTAATCGCATCCGCAAGGAGTCGCTTTCGCTGCCTCCGCCTCTCACGCCACAGATTTTCGACCAGCTGAGGGCTTGCCCGATGCGAAAACCTGACCACCCGTGACGCCCGTTCAATTCTCGCAAGTCGAACCGCAAACAAGCGCGATCTTGACCCTTGCGAGGCGACCGGCTGTAAGTGCCGTAGGGCTCGATCCGCATCCGGGTCAACAAGTCATCCCGAGCGGATCGAAGGCAGTTCCGCGCCCACCTCGCTCAAGACTCTGCTGGGATAGGAACTAGGCAGAAGGGGCGGCCCTCTGGATCC
>JAJYVK010000221.1 GCA_021792075.1 Actinomycetes bacterium
TTCGCGTATCTTGGACGGCGTAGTCAAGCATGAACTCCTCTCCATAATCTATTCCATAGTCGATATCAAATGGGCGACCATCGGAGATGACCATCAGGATCTTGGTCTGAGATTCCTGGGCTGCAAGTTTTCTGGCGCTGTGGCGAATGGCTGGAGCCATCCGGGTTGTGTGCACAGGCTTCAAAGCGCCAATCCTTTGTATGACCTCTTTGGAGAAATGGTCCGTGAACTCCTTCAAGCAGTAGAACTGCACATCATCACGCCCAGTTCCTGAAAAACCGTAAATAGCCACTGCATCGCCTATTCGCGTGATTACGGACAACAAGAGCATCATGCTCTCTTTCTCGACATCGATGATCCTCCGTGCCTCCTTTACTTCAAAAATGGGAGCCTTTCCGGTCTGTGCACTTGTCACGCTCTCTGCAGTAGAGGCACTCAGATCCAATAGAAATGCCACCGCTACATCCCTAGCCACCCTTTCCCTCGAGCTATAGACGTTGTCAGATGCCTTCACCCCCGCGGCGATGTCGGTGACCGCATCAATGCATGCGTCGATATCTATGTCGTCTCCATAGGGCATCCGGTATACCTTTTTAAGATTCTCAGGGGCAATTGACTCAATTACCTGAAAGATCTTCGGGATCAACTGGGAGTTCCGTCGCACCGTGTCGCTGAAGAGCTGATTGCTCTCGTTTGACGATAGGCGCAGCTCCTTCAAGGCGCACCAGTTGTGCAAGTAAAGACCCTTCTGGTAGTCCCATTCCGGATAAATAAAGATCTCCGGATCGTGGGTGTGGATCTCCCCTTCAGCGTGCTCATGTTGTCCATCCTCGGGGCCATGGTCGTGCGGCAACGGCTTAGGTGGGCGCTGCAAGTCCTGCTCGAACTCGTCGTCCTGCATCGAAAGGGGGTCTTGCTCCAACGACAGCTTTGCCTTAGCGGGCATGTCTCGAAAAGTAAAGATCGACTGAAGCTCGGGAGGAGCTGATGCCTCGTAGTTCCGCAACCAAAAGCCCATCTGCTCCCTATAACTGACTGGGTCGAAGGTGACCTCAAGGACGGTATCGCCCTCCAGCTGGACCAAGTCAGGCTCGGGCCACTCTGTAGGCCATTGTATGCCGATGCCATAGAGGTCATGATCAGCAAGGCTGATCGACGCCTTTTTCGCGCCCGGTACTTCTACATTGGGCAAGCTGCTCAACATGTGATAGATCCGAAGAGTTGCTTCTGCAGTATCTTCCACAGATGCCCCTGATTTGCCGAGGTCAGAGAAAACCTCCGCTGCAATTGCTACCGACTGCTTGAGAAATTCAGGTCCTGAAAACTGGCAGACGCGGTCGTTGAGGCTAAGCCGTACAACGGCTTCCGCCAGAGCCTGCCTAGGGGGTAAAGTGGACGGATCGGGTCTGACTGCGAGTTCCAGCTGCTCCGCTTCGATGTAAATCCGACGAAGTCCCCTGTACTTTCGAACCGCCCAAGTGTCAATTCTGAAGTCCTCTAATACATTAAACAAATCCAGGGCCATCGCTCTGTGCGCAAATAGCCGGAAGAACCAGTCAAGCTGGGAGTCACCCTCATAGACGGGAATACCGCCCATATCCTCGGGGCGCAAAGACGAGAAGTGACGAGCTGGTCGCGAGAATTTGAAATCGTAAGTGCCCGCTTCGTAATGAATTGCGCGATGGCCAACCGCAAGCTTGTACCAATCTCCACTTGTCTGCTCGGCAGGAAGCCTCACCGTCAGCCTTGTGTCAGACGGCGGTGTTTTTTTCTCCTCTTCAGAGAGAGGAAGAAGCCGAACGCTCCTCCCCGCTAGAGCCTGGTAGTAGATTGTCAGCTTGCGCTGTACCTGCTCCAGAAGAACGCCGTGGTCGACGCTACTAGCCACCGAAGATGGCCTCCGCAACCTCTCTGACTCCACCTTGAAGCTGAATGTCGTCGGTTACCGCCTGGGTGACTGCCATCTCAACGGCGCTGCTTGCGGGCAGCCCATGACGCATCAACTTGCCGGCATAAATGAGCAAGCGGGTATTGGGACCCTCGAGCATCTCAAGGGAATCGAGATTCCTCAACTTGGTAGCCAGTAGCGCAAGTGAGTCAGCTGTTTCCTGGGTAACCCCTGCCTCGTGGGCAATTATCGAAGCCTCCGTTTCCAGTGGAGGATACCCGAACTCGATGGCGGCAAACCTCTGCCGAGTGCTGTGTTTCAAGTCCTTCAGGCTCGACTGGTAACCTGGGTTATAAGAAACCACCAGCAAGAACTCGTCGTGGGCATCGACTATCGTGCCGAGTTTGTCTATAGGCAGGAATCTTCGGTAGTCGGTGAGCGAGTGGATCACGACAGTGGTGTCTTTGCGAGCCTCCACCACCTCATCGAGATAGCATATGCCACCGTACTTAACCGCTCGCGTCAGCGGCCCATCTACCCACTCTGTCGAAGAACGGCTAAGTAGAAACCTTCCCACCAAATCGCTTGCTGTCAAGTCTTCGTGGCAGTTGATCGTCACCAATGGGAGTGCTTGGTCGTGGCTCTGTAGACCCAAGCGCCATGACATATACTCTACGAAGCGTGTCTTTCCGCATCCTGTAGGCCCTTTAAGTAAAACCGGTATTTGATTACGGTAAGCCGCTTCGAATGACTCGACCTCATTTGAGATGGGCAGGTAAAACGGCTCGGTTTCGACCCGATACTCCTCAATCGGGGTCTGCTTTACCTTCGTTTCGTTCATCTGTCTCCATCCTCGATATCAGTTGATCGGTTCGCCAAACTCCCCATCCTGGTCGCGCTCTATCCAAGAGATTGGGTCGTCGGCGTAGTCCCTGTTGTAATCACCCTCGTAATTGACACCTGGGACAGCTGGGATCCAGTGGTATTCCAAGAGTTGTTTGCCCCCAATTGAGCTCGCGAGGCGAACCACCTCAGGATCGTCGAACAAGGTGAGGCGGCCCTTGTCAATGACTTTTACCCACCGTCCGGTATCTCTTTCGAGTATCTCATAGGTGGGAAAGATGTTGTGAACGTGGGGGAAGTGCATGGTAGGAAGATTGTTCGATTTGGCATATGACAAAAACTCCTTGTCCCAGTGCTCAGCACCGAACCCGAAATGAACCACCCCTGCACGCATCCGTTCCGGAAGGTTGGTTGCCGGATCACCACTTCCCCAAAGGCCCTCGATGTGCCGATAAAACCATGGATTGGTGCCGATCGAAGCGTCATTGAAATATGCCCAACCTTTATAGGGGAACCCGGGGTACTCCACTTCCTTGTAGCGTTCCACCACCTCACGCCAGAGATCACCGTACTTTCCCCCACCGGTGATCTGCTTTATCATGCCACCCTCCACTTCGACCTTTATGTGTGGGAAGTAGCCAGTGTGATTGGATGTGCCAGCTACCACCCCATTGATCGTGGGCATAAGAATCTTGGCCTGCTCCAAAAATGTTTCCGCAGGGTGTGCAAACCGTATCCCTTGCAAGGTTGATCCAAGTATGTGACCGGCTATGTATGCACCGTTTGGCCACAAAGCCGCCTGCTGCTCGGTAACGCTCCAACTGATGTCTGTTCCTTGAGGGTCTGTGATGCGAACTGCCTCTGCACGCTTGAAGTACTCCAGAATCTTGAGGTCGAACATCCGCCATAGTTCGTCCGGATAGTTGTTTCCCCTGGAGATAAAGTCCTCATACGTGTTAAAACACCAGTTGTTTCTAATCTTGCCACCAGTCACCCGCTTCCAATGGTTTCTACCGCTTTCGCCAGTAAAAACACCTGTATACCCCGGACGATCGTCAAGGTAGCGCTTGAGAGCCTCTGCCTCGACCTTGTACTCGACACCCCGCTCGGTCATAGCCGCAAGCCGGTCGGTGATCTCACGCCATCCATCGGCAGCGCTAAACTCGCGTCCTTCTATCCCTAAATCCTTAAGGTTGATGCTGTCAACCTTCTTCGCCCCATCTTCCAATAGAGCCCTCTTCAGCGCCTCAAGTACAATCTGATTTTGGTTTGGATAAGTCACAATCAGCAGCTGGTCATCCTGTTGAAGATCCCCAAGAGCAGCTCTGCCATAGCGATGCCTTACGACCGAACGTGCGATCGGCATGAGCCTCTCGATTTCCTCCACCCTCTCCTGTTTCAGGTATTTAGGATAACGCGGAGCCGGATACTCAAAGTCTGACACGTTGAATTCCCCCCTTTTCTTTCAAATCGAGCAGGCATGCCGACCTTTCAGTCCCTATGTAATTCCTGCCCATTCCACCAAATTCGACAACCGTCCGTCAGAGACTCGCGGTCTCAGGCATCTTGCCCTTCAAACGGAATCCACAATTCTCCAAAGGACCTGGAAAGCCCCCCGAGCCGTTGCACTATCACCCAGGTTCGCGAATCTGATTCGAACCACTTCGCCGAATACCCGCCT
>JAJYVK010000222.1 GCA_021792075.1 Actinomycetes bacterium
CCAACGCCACATGGTGAGCAACCTATCCCCCCCGGGCGTCGAGACGGAGATGATGTCGTTCTGTACGTCAGGATTCGGCCCTCCTCCGGTACCGAAGAACTGATTGATCAAATGCTGGTAGATCGGGTCTCGTGGCATCACTGAGGGTTCCGGAGCGGAAGCAGGGGCGACCCGCACAACTAGGCGACTCGATCGGATAACGTCATAACCCGACGATTCCTCGCGATGTGTCCAGCCGCTCATTGAAGGGCCTGCAATCAAACCATATCCTGGCCTACTGGTTGCTGCTTTTCTGTTGACACTTAGCGTGACCCGAACGATGTTAGGGCCATACGGTTCAACGGCAATTGTCGCTTTACCTCTCGTCAGGACTATCTGATCGCAAGCCTGTCCGACAGGGCCACGGGTGCCCTGGGGAGGGGCGGCTGTTGGCTCACGATGAGCAACCGGTTGAGCGCATTCCGCCGGAGCTGCCATCGAAGCGATTGCCACAATCGCCGCAATCGCGCTGAGAGTGAGTAGAATCCGAGCCTTGAAGCTTTGCATCTTTTATCCGCCTTTTATTCAACACATGATGGACTGCGTTACGAGGAATATACCGGCTAAGTGGAGGCTCCTTCGCTTTCGGTTAGGGCCGCTTTTTTGTGGCGACGGGCCGTGCACGGAGCTAGGGGCGAACCGGTCTGAGCTTGCAAGAGCGTTCACGGCTACTTTCGCCACTCTCCTGGTTTCAAAGTTGAAGTCAGGCGCAACGTGTCAACTGCGTGGGTGTCCACCTTTTTTCAGCAATGCCTTCACGCTCTGGGGACTTCACTCGCTGCTTATCGTTCCCTTGAGGTCGTTTGTGGGTTAACATAAGTGCAACCTCTTGGGCTTTGGGCCGTTGAACAAGCTTAGCGAGCCAGCTCGCATATCGAGAAAACGGTAGCATAGAGTTTGGGATGCCCAGAGGATGGAACCCGGGTCCCACGGCGTGGATGGTGATTGCCCTTCCCTTGAATGCGTGCCCATTCTGCTAAGCTTGCGTTCCGGCTAACGTCAGCCTGTCGTCAAATTCCAACGTGCTTACCTTTCTAAAAGTTCAGGATGAGAGCAGCTTGTAGATTTCTGGGCCCCCCGCTCTCGTACTGCGCGGCAGCCCCGGAAGATATGGAGTCCGCGAGACTTGAAGTTGCTTCGCCAAAGGTCACATCTGGGAGATATGTATCGAAACTCCCAAAGTTTGCTCGGTTGAAGAGATTAAAAGAATCCAAACGGAATGTTAGATGAAGCGTACGATACACTTGGAAGGTTCTGCGAATAGCTACGTTCCATTGATTCATTCCAAACCCACGAAAGTGGTTGAGCGGCACAGTTCCATTTTGGCCCAAGGGAGCCGCGGTAAAGGCTGCAGGGTTCAGCTGCTTTCCCCCGGGTATGTTCTTGCCCTTGTAGGTTCCGTATAGATAGACGGGTGTATTGGGGACATAACTGAGACCTGGAGTGACAGTCCCTCCCTCGGCCGGATCCTGAACATCCTGGCCATATATGGTGAAGGGGAAGCTCGTGCGCACAAAAAACCGAACATCGGCCCCCCAGTGAGCAAAGATGTTGCTCAGAGGGCGTGAGGCAATGTGAGTTGGGATACTCCAAGTAACAGCGACGTTTAGATTATTACGCAGGTCGTTCGTCGTGTTCCCTTTCTCGTATGGAGTAAATACATTGATTTGACTTTCTCCTATGTCATGTGCCCAGGTATATTCGCCGTAGGCAAAAAGACCGTTCGAAAGCCGATGCTGGAAGACAAGCTGTCCGGAGTTGTACTCGGTGCGTAGACCATTCAGCAGCAAAGAGACGAATTGAAAGTTGTGATTGTATGGATACACATATTGGGTGTAAAAATAAGGTGCTTTCCGATAAAATGCTCCAACATAGTTAAACGTCAAGGCGTTGTTGTATCCGAACTGCTGCTGGATAGCAACGTTGGTTTGGATGGTGTAGGGGTCTGCAAGATGGGGTGACACCGCATTGAATGTCTGGATGAATGGCGGTACAGGGGGTGTAATCGGCGTATAGAGATCCGTCTTGGGGAGGGGAAAACTTAGCTGCTGCTGACTGTTGCAATACGAATACGGGCACCAGTCGTACGCACCGGATTCTCCGGGACCCTCCATTCCAAACAATGGCGCAGTCACGTTCGCCACTGCATCGTAGTAGACCCCGACTCCACCTCGAAGCTGCGTCTCGTGTCCAGGTATAGACGAGAGCATGGAAGTTACACCAAGTCGAGGCTCAAAGTTGAAAAGGCTAGCGTCGTAGGGCTTAGCCTGCGGGCCAACGGAGAGTTTTGCTAGATCGTTTTGGTTCAGCAGAGTATAAGGGTTCGCTCCGCGTCTTTCAGTCTGAGTAGGGAAATAGTCCCAACGAAGGCCGTAGGAGATATTCAGTCTATGGTTAACAGCCCATTCATCTTGCAGGTAGAGCCCAATGAAGGCAGCACCAGGATAGACCGAAACGTCGGTATCGTTGTAAATATCATTAGGAGTGTTCGCCTCAAGCAATTGAGCTGTTGCCAGAGGGTTACTATACTGTGCGGCGGTTTCTGCCAGCCACAAATACCCGGTATCCGGGCTCTCAGGGAGGAATGTCGACGTGAGTCTGCGATAATCGACGCCGACCTTTATCTGGTGCTTCCCTCTAAGCAACGCTGCGCTCTCGTTAATTTCGAACTCGCGATTCTCCTGCTGACCATTGAAGTCTACGGCGAAGATTGAACCAGTGGGAGGGTAGAATCCAAGGAACATGACGATGTTGGCGATATTTGCAGGATAACCGCCTGCCGTGATGGGATTGAATACCGGCTGACCCGGCATAGGAGTTTGGTACCCACGCTGCGTGCCGGCGTTGGTAGAAAAGCCTGCACGCAGTTGATTGGTGAGGTTCGTCTTGAATGAACTCGTCAAGCCCAGAGAATACGTGCGCGTGTTTTGTGTCTGCACCTCAGTGCCACCATAATAGCCGCTCGTTAGATTTGAGGTCGTGTTGCTGGCACGGGCAAAGATCTCTTCGTTCGGCGAGAGAACATGGTCGATGCGCAGGTTATACGTATTCATCCCCGTCGGCTCGGCATAACCGGCTGTGTACTCTGCAAGGCCATCCCCAAGATCGGGGCCGTTTGGTTTGGGTAAGGAGAGGAGCCAAGCTTGGATGGGGCCCGTAGTTGCAGCATCCAAGGCTGCGTCAGGCGCATATTGTAAATATGCAGCCAGGGGCAGATTTGCCCTCAGTCCCTCATAGTCGACGAAGAAAAATGTTTTGTTTTGTCCATTGTAGAGATGAGGGAGCCAGATTGGTCCGCCAACTGCGCCTGCGAAATCATTTTGCCGAAGCGGCTGTCGTGGCACTCCGTAATAGTTGTCAAAATAGTCGTTCGCATCCAAGACTGTATTACGCAAGTAATCGGAGGCGGTGCCGTGGAGCTTGTTCGTTCCCGATCGCGTCGCAAAGATAAACTGCCCACCCGAATAGCCGCCGTACTCTGCTTCGTAGCCGTTGGTTTCGACCCTAAACTCTTGGAGGTCGTCCGCGGGGACCAGCGCCTGTGTGTTTCCCAGGATCGTACTTGCAGCCGTTCCACTGGCCCCACCAAATGGCCCTCCGTAGAAACCGCCGTTATTACCGGCACCCACATTCATGTTCAAGCCATCTACGATGAAGTCGTTCGCAAGACCGCTGTCTCCGTTGACCATAATCTGGAACATGCTGGAGCCGTTCTCTGATCCATGGCCTGCGGCGGTCCCATTCTGGGGATTTATCGTAGCCGAGCCAGGCGTCAAAAGCTCAAGATCCTGGAAGCTCTGCCCATTCAGTGGCATGTTTTTGACTTCTTCACGGGTTATAACAGCCGAGACCGCTGGCGATGTTGTCAGCAACTGGACGTTGCTGCCGTTGACCGTCACGCTCTCGTTTGCTTTGCCGACCTGCAAATGAATTGGAAGCTGGCTGTTTCCGCCAACCTGAAGCACAATCCCTGCGATATCGGTAGACTTGAATCCTGCACGATCGACATGAACTGTGTAGCTTCCGGGGATGAGGCCAACGGCAACGAATTGGCCACGGCCATCTGTCGCTCCTGTGCGGGCCACTCCGGTCGAGACATTAGTGATCGCGACCCGGGCCTGCGGGATAACGGCTCCTGAAGGGTCGATCACGATAAGGCGAAGCGTCGCGTCCTGCGTTTGGGCTGGGAGGTTCTGACTCACCAGCAAGGTAGCTACCGCAAGGATCGTGAGGCGAAAGAGCGTCCGCGCGGGCCTTCGGGATTTTTGTTGAGTTGTCATGGTTTATTTGGCTCCTGAATTTGAATGAGGCGAATGAAGGGGTGCCCACGGTGGGCGGAAAACGGTTTCTACGAGAAACCGTTTTCC
>JAJYVK010000223.1 GCA_021792075.1 Actinomycetes bacterium
ACCTTATCCAAGCCGTAGCCCAGAAGCTGCCTCTGCAATTCGTCGCATCGGGTGACTCCGCTGCTTCGACAGCCGCAGATGCTTGGTCGGCTATTCAGGTGAACGCTAGTAGCGGGATCAGCAGTATCAAAGATCTTGCCGGCAAGACAATCGCCGCCAATGCCACCCAAGGAGAGAATGAGCTGGCACTGGACAGCATACTGATCAAGAATGGCGTAGACCCGAAGTCGGTGCACGTCGTGGCGATGGGTTTTCCAAACATGCCATCTGCACTTAGCGCGGGTCAGATCCAGGCTGTGACCGAGGTCGAGCCATTCGTGGCCTCAATCAATGCTCACGGTGGGAAGATCCTTTCCCCGCTTTTTGAGGGAATGCAGCCGGGCCTGCTTGTGGCAGGTTATTTCACAACAACCAACGAGATCTCGAACAACCCGGGGCTGGTGAAGCGATTTGTCACGGCGATGAATGAGTCGCTTGATTTTGCTGCATCAAACCCGACCTTGGTGCGTCAGATCATCCCTACGTACACTACGATTCCGGCCTCGGTAGCGTCGAACCTCAAACTGCCCGTGTGGAGTTCGAAGCTCGATAGCTCTAGTATCCAAGGACAGGAATCTCTTATGAAGCAGCTCGGCTGGATAAAGTCGGATATTCCAGTAAGTCAGTTGGTTTGGTCCGGAGCTACCCCGTGAGTCTGCTTTTCGAGGCCGCAACTACAAGAGTGCCGGTGTGATACGCGAGATAACCGAATCTAATCAAATGGAGCAGGGCAAGACTCTCCAAAGAGGCCGCCGTCGGAGCTATGGACGTCTGCGACCGTTGGGCGGAGTGGTCATTGCCCTGCTCCTGTGGGAGTTTCTCAGTGTTTCACACGCTGTGAACTCAGCAGCTCTGCCTACGCCAATTGCAACATTTGCAGCGATCTTGTCTAACGCCGGAAAGCTCGCCACAGCAACATTGGGAACGTTGGAAGCATGGGCTCTTGGTATCGCCGTGGCTACCATAGCGGGCGTCACCATCGGGACTCTTGTGGGAAGATCGCAGATCGCTGATGCTGCCACCGAGACTCTAGTCAGGATGATGCGGCCGCTGCCTTCGCTGGCACTGATACCTATCGCCATCCTGATTGCGGGCCTCGGACTGAAGATGACCGCCGGACTCGTCTCGTTTGCGGCGTTCTGGCCGATATTCATCAATGCGCGGGCAGGGGTTCATCAGGTGGACAATAGGTATCTCGAGAGTGCCCACGCCCTTGGCCTTCGCGGGCTCGAGCTGATCCGCCGAGTTGTCATCCCGGCGGCGGCGCCGATGATAGCAAGTGGGATTCAGGTTGCAATTAGCTTGGCCCTGGTGGTCACTGTGTCTGTTGAACTTGTAGGTGGAACAGGAGGGCTGGGCCAGTTCGTGCTGTTGGCACAGCAAGGCAACGCCACAGCGACAATGTTTGCCGGAGTCATTGTCGGCGGCCTTCTCGGGTGGGCATTGAACGCGCTGTACCTGAAGATGATCGATCGGATGCTGCCGTGGAAGTCTCAAGGGGAAAGGAGCTGACGGTGGCCGGAGCCAATAAAAAGAGCCATAGCGCTCTCCTGAGGATCTCGTTGGGGTGGCTTGGCCTGGTTGTCTTGGCCGTCGCCTGGCAGCTGGCAGCGGCTGCCATCGGAAAGACCATCTTCCCAACTTTTACCACCTCGATCGTCGCAGCAGTGCACCTTGTCACAGGCCACATCCTTGTTTTGGACATAGTGCCCTCGATAGAAAGGACCATCCTCGGTTTTGTCATCAGCGCTATAGTTGGGATATCCGCAGGTTTGATCATCGGGTACAACGAGACTGCAAGAACGTGGACGGGGACTCTCTTCGATTTTTTGCGCTCGCTGCCGACTCCGCTTCTGGTGCCAATTGCGGTTGTGATATTCGGGATCAACGGCCACATGGTCATAGCCACGATCGTGACGGCTGCTATATGGCCCATTCTCATCAACACAGCCAACGGAACATCGAGCATCGAGCCGACGATGCTCGATACCGCTAAGACGTACGGCCTACGCGGAAAGAGCCTGTTTCTAAGGGTTATCCTTCCTGCAGCGAGCCCCCAGATCTTCGCCGGACTTCGGATAGCTCTTAGCGTGTCGCTGGTGGTTATGGTGGTGGCGGAGATGCTTGGGGGCGGTAGCGGCATTGGGTATTACATCTCGAATGCGCAGCAGTCTTTCAATATAAGTGGGAGCTACGGCGGGGTGATAATTTTGGCCTCGCTGGGATGGATATTCGACTCGCTATTTCTGGTGTTCGAAAGAAGGATGCTGGCTTGGCAGAGAGGAACCGTGGGAGGAATGATCGATGCTTAATCCGGTGCTTGACATTAAGAACCTCGAAGTCTCAATCCGGAGCCGTGACGGCTTTGTGAATGAGGTGACGAAAAACGTCACCCTTGAGCTGGCCGAGCATGAGTTCGTGAGCGTCGTGGGCCCGTCGGGTTGCGGAAAGACGACCCTTCTACGTGCGGCATCCGGACTCAGGATGCCGAGCGGTGGAAAAGTGTCATTTGAAGGAAAGCCCATCACAGACGTGCCTCAGGGCATCTCCATCGTTTTCCAGGAGTACAACAAGAGCCTCTTCCCTTGGCTCACGATCGGCAAGAACGTAGCCATGGGGGCAAGAGCGTACCCCAACGCGGATAAAGAGAGGCGCGTGGGGGACGCCCTTGAACAGGTAGGTCTCAAGGGGTTTGCAACTCGCTATCCTTGGGAACTCTCGGGAGGAATGCAGCAGCGTGCAGCGCTCGCACGGGCCATGGTTTCAAACCCGAGAGTGCTCATGATGGATGAGCCCTTCGCCTCTGTCGATGCCCTGACGCGAAATCACCTTGAAGACGTTGTGCAATCTCTTTGGACCGATTCGAGCTTCTCGGTCCTCATGGTGACTCACGACGTCGGCGAAGCCGTATATCTAAGTGACAGGGTTTTCGTTCTTTCGGCTCGACCGTCGACCATTCTCGCAGAAATCAAGATCGATCTTCCCAGACCGCGGTCCCAGATGGAGACACGAAAAATGCTGCGCTTCGTCGATCTTCAAGCCGAAGTCTTGGAGCGTGTCGAAGAAGCGGGGCGGAACTCCGTCGGATTGGAAGCCGATGAGTAAGATCACTTGCGAGAACGATGTCAACATCAAGATTGCTACGGAGAAATCGGGAATTTAAGGGATCACGATGGCACTGAGCGAAGGTTCACCGATCTGGATACCTGAGCAACGGCCTCCTAGGGACTCAGAGCTTGACCGCTTCATTGACTATATGAGGATCTCTTGCGGAGTTGCCTTTGCGGACTATTCAGAACTCTGGAGATACTCTGTGACTCAGCTGGAGGCATTTTGGGATCTCTGCTGGAGATACTTCGGAATCGTGGGAGATCGCCCTCCGAGGCTTTCCGGGGCTAAAGCCCCTATTCCGATAGACCTCCACCACCTCGTGCTTACAAGTCACGAGATGCCAGGCTTCCGATTCTTTCCGGATTCAAGAATAAACTTCGCTGAGAATGCGTTCAGGAGCTTCCAGGGCCAAGCGACTGTCGCCGCAGTTTCGGAGACGAGGCAGGGTACGCAAATCATCTCCGCCTCTCAGCTCTGGGTGGAGGTGTCTAGGATAGCGCATGGGCTTAGAGAGGCCGGTGTCTCCAAAGGAGATCGGGTTGTTGGGTACCTGCCGAATACAGAAGAGGCTTTAATCGCTTTTCTCGCTACGGCATCGATCGGAGCTGTCTGGTCTTGCTGCGCACCGGACTTCGGCACCAACTCAGTTGTGGATCGCTTCGCCCAGATAGAGCCGAAGGTGCTTTTCGCCATCGATGGCTATGTCTATTCAGGCAAGAAGCAGGACCGCAAGCATGTGGTTGAAGAGGTGGCGGCAGCGATACCTTCCCTGGAGGCGGTGGTACTCGTCGATTACGCAGGAGGGGCAAGCGGTATCAAGATTGCTTCAAAGCTGTGCGAAGACTGGGCAGGGTTTGGCAGTTTGGGAAAGCCACTGAGTTTCGAGCGTGTCGAATTCTCCGAACCGTTGTGGATTCTCTATTCATCGGGCACTACGGGGCTTCCAAAGCCGATCGTCCATAGCCACGGCGGAATAACGATCGAGCTTATCAAGGAGATGTCGTTTCAACTGGATCTCGGTCTCGGCTCCCGCTTCTTCTGGTTTACGACGACGGGCTGGATGATGTGGAACTTTCTCATCGGGGGGCTCTTGGTCGGCTCAGACATTGTTCTCTTTGACGGGAGTCCAGGATACCCCGATCTCTACAGATTGTGGAGACTTGCAGAGGAGCTGAAAATCACTGCGTTTGGAACGTCGGCCCCTTACATCGCGAATTGCATGAAGACAAAAATTGAGC
>JAJYVK010000224.1 GCA_021792075.1 Actinomycetes bacterium
CGAGGGAGAAGCCCAAGGAGAGCTTCACCGTCGTCGGCCAGTTTTGGTTCAAAGGTTGTTTCGCAGCAGTTTTCCGCGAGCAGATCCGCTTGGAACTTTCCCAGATATTGTCCCGTGAGCAGCCCCCTTTGTTTCTTCGCTGTTTGGCCCCTTGTTACTTCGCTGTTTGGCGGGGTCGCTAAGACCGCAAACGTGTCAGAGATTGCCGGAGAGATAGCGGCTATGTGCCGCACAAGTTGCCGCTGGCGAGATTTCTCTATTTACATTGCCAGGTGGAAGGGTTAAAATCAGGGTTCGCTGTTTTCGCTCCGATGATCGGGGAGGTCGATCAATGTCGACAGAGGAAGAGGAACAGGTATCTGAAGCCCAGATTGCGGTGCACTGGCGCGAAGAGGACCTTTATTATCCACCGGCAAAATTCATCGGACAGGCCAACGCGTCCGATCCAGCCATTCTTGACAGGTTCAAGGAGGAGAATTTCCCGGAGTGTTTCAAAGAATATGCCGATTTGCTCAGTTGGGATCACTATTGGCATACGACTCTTGACACCAGCAACCCTCCGTTCTGGAAGTGGTTTGTAGGTGGCAAGTTGAACGCTTCGTACAACTGCGTTGACAGGCACCTCGAGAAGAATCGCAACAAGGCTGCGATCATCTGGGTACCGGAGTTGGAAAATGAAGACACCAAGGCCATCACCTATCAAGAGCTCTATCGCCAGGTGAATGAATTCGCCGCTTTGCTGCAGGGTTACTGCGGTCTCAAGACCGGCGATCGCGTCACATTTCACATGCCCATGGTTCCGGAGCTTCCGGTTTCCATGCTCGCTTGTGCGCGACTTGGAATCATCCACTCTGAGGTTTTTGCCGGCTTCAGCGGTGTCGCTTGCGGTGGGCGGATCGCGGACTCTGGTAGCCATGTTCTGATCACCATGGACAGCTACTATCGCGGTGGCGAACTCATAGATCACAAGGTCAAGGCAGATGAAGCAGTTGCCACGGCACACGACCTCGGTTTCGACATTGACAAGGTGCTGGTCTGGCGACGGCACCCGGGAAAGTATGGATCCGACAGCCCGATGGTGGAGGGCCGTGACGTATTCGTCGACGATGTGCTGAAGCAGTACACCGACGCCGTCGTGGAACCGATCTCGATGCCGGCTGAGGCTCCCTTGTTCCTTATGTATACCAGTGGCTCCACGGGCAAGCCCAAGGGATGTCAACACTCCACTGGCGGCTATCTCTCATATGTGGCCGGCACCTCCAAGTACTATCAGGACATCCATCCAGAGGACACCTACTGGTGTCTGGCGGACATTGGGTGGATCACTGGACACTCTTATATTGTCTACGGACCTTTATCGTTGGGGACGACTACGGTGATGTATGAGGGCGTTCCAACTTATCCTGACGCTGGCAGGGTATGGAGAATAGCCGAGAGGCTAGGTGTGAACATATTCCATACCGCGCCGACCACCATTAGAATGCTACGGAAGCTGGGACCAGACGAGCCCAAGAAGTACCAGTACCACTTCAAACACATGACAACCGTGGGTGAGCCAATCGAGCCTGAGGTATGGCGCTGGTATCAGGAGGTTGTCGGCAAGGGCGAGGCGGTCATTGTAGACACCTGGTGGCAGACCGAGAATGGTGGCTTTCTGGGAAGCACCCTTCCAGCGCTCCAGCCGATGAAACCGGGCAGCTGTGGACCTGGCGTTCTCGGTGTCTATCCCATCATTCTTGACGAAGACGGTCAGGAAGTAGAGGCGGGAAGTGGAAAAGCTGGGAACATGTGCATTCGCAATCCGTGGCCGGGTATTTTCCAGACCATCTATGGACAGCCTGAGAGATTCATTCAGATCTACTACGAGAAGTACTGCCGCAATCGAAATAGCAAGGACTGGCGTGACTGGCCCTACTTCGCGGGCGATGGGGCGCTGAAGGCTGCTGACGGCTACTTCAGAATTCTTGGCAGGGTGGACGACGTGATCAACGTGGCCGGGCATCGCCTTGGGACCAAGGAACTCGAGTCGGCAAGCCTGACTGTGCCTGAGATCGCCGAGGCGGCGGCGGTGCCGGTCATAGACGAGGTGCGCGGGCGAATAGTGGAGATGTACGTCTCGCTCAAGCCGGGAATCCAGCCAAGTGCTGAGATCTCGGATAAGGTTTCCAAAGCCATTGAGACCGAGATCGGCAAGATAGCACGTCCGAAGAACGTATGGATCGTATCCGATATGCCCAAGACGCGCTCAGGGAAGATAATGCGGAGGGTTATTGCCGGCATATCCAACTTCTCCGACGCCGGAGATTTGACGACGCTCGCAAACGCAGAGGTCGTCGAGGGAATCCGGCACCAGGTTCAAAGTGCGAAGCTGGCTCGGGGAGAGGTTCCTCGTGAACTGTCGCCCAAGGAGCTGGAAGAAATCAGAGCGTACGGGCACGCTGAATAAACGTCTGCAGGGGGGCCGGAATCGGCCGTCCCTGCGGCTAACCGTACAAGCTCCGATTGAAGCAATAAGCGGGTCATCGAGAATATGGCCCGTGGGCGCTAGGAATGAAATGCGGGGTGCCATTTGTATGACATGGCACTACATTGCAGGCGAACTATCACTTCTGCTCGGAGAGATGCAGGATCTTTCACGAGATGAGGTAGTCGCGTCAAAGATATCGAATCTGCGCAAAGAGGTGGAAACAGCCCCCCTTACGGCGCTTGCCGATGTCGCTTTCCAATCACTTGAACTGGCAAATGAGATGTGCAGGCACTCTCTTGCTCTTGGTGACAGCCAGAGTTTTGTGCAACAGCTTGTCATTTGCCACGAGCTTTGGTGTTTCGGCGTCTCGGCTGGCCTTTTGACAGAGGAGTGAGCCGCGCCTGCTCTTTATTATCTGATCTGACCGGGCTGCAGCCTTTATGCGCGGCACCCCCTTTGCCCCGCGGTTCGAGATCGCGCGGTATTGGAGCGCTGCTCGGGCGATTTCGCTGCGGCTTTGGTGCCAGCATGAGAGATCATCGGCCCAACCGCGAGATTTTGATGCTAATTTGGCAAGAATAAGTCGGCATAAAAAGTGGCAAAGATCACATTCCAGTAATTTGTGTGTAAAAGCCCCGGCTTGAGTTGGTCGATTATTGAGTCCAAGTCAGTGAGGCAGGTGCGATGAGTACGGTTGAGAGCATTGATTTACAGCCAGAGTGGGGGTTAAGCGAGTTCAATCCCTGGGATCGCAGGATCACGGAGAAAAATATCTGGCCTATCTATCGGGCGATGCGTGAGAAGGGTCCAGTTGTCCACAGCGACGCTCTTGGCGGTTTTTGGTGCGTAACCCGCTACCAGGAGGTACGCGCCGCAGCGCTTGACCATAGGACGTTCTCATCTCGAAATGCGCTCGAGATCGGAAAGCAGAACTGGAGCGACCGGCCAAAGACAAGACTCATCGAGACCGATCCGCCCGAGCACACACGCATCCGCAAGGCTATGCAGGCGCCGATCCTTCAGAAGAGAATGAGCAATTTTTCGGAGGGCATGCGCGAGAGCGTAACCGATCTTCTTCGTGTGATCGCGGAGAAGAAGGAGTTCGACATCGTAGCCGATCTCGCGGAGCCGATCCCTCAGGAAGTGGTCGGACGCATCCTGGGATTTGATGAGGCGACGAGGAGGATCAACAGGGAGCTTGTGCTCAGGTTCGTCCATTCAGATTTGGAGAATAGCGAGGCAACTCATGCGGATTTCTGGGCGTTTCTGATCGAGACGGTCCAGGACCGCCTTCGCCATCCGGGCGAGGACTTCTTGAGCGAGCTCTGCACCAGCGAGGTTGACGGAAAGCGCTTCACCGAGGCCGAGCTAGTGGGAATGCTCCACGGTTTCGCTTTGGCAGGGCATCACACCGCCATCGACGGGATCTCGTCGATGTTGAAGTACGCCTCCAGCGACAAGGTGAAGAAGGCCTACCTGGCCGACCCTTCCATAGGAGCTCAAGTGGTGGAGGAGACCTTGCGCTGTGACCCGCCGATACATCTGGAGGGGCGGAGCACAAATGTGGACACTGTCGTCGGCGGTGTGGAGATCCCTGCTGGAGAGTCGGTGGCGCTTTTGTATGCCTCGGCAAACCATGACGACCGCCAGTTCGAAAATCCAGAGGTCTTCGATATCAGCCGTGGGCCGGTACAGCATCTGGCGTTTGGTTACGGAATCCATATGTGCATTGGACTGCATCTCGCGCGACTCGAGATGAACACAGTTCTCGAGGAGATGATGCGGTGGTTCCCCTCCTACCGTCTAGCAGGCGAGCCGGAGAACAGCGGGATGGTCTTCGGCCATCACATGGGTTGGGAGTCAATGCCAGCCGTCATCGAATAGAAGCAGGATCGACCTACGCTTTGTCAGCACTGTCTTC
>JAJYVK010000225.1 GCA_021792075.1 Actinomycetes bacterium
TAGTGCCGGTATGCACGACGGTGACCGTCGCATTGCAGCCTGGCCTCTTCAGGGTGAGCAGCAGGGACAGAGGCCGGCCAATGGTGAGTCCCCTTCCAACGATGACGATCCGGCTTCTCTCGGTCCGAACACCATAGTGGTTCAGCAGCGCAAGAATTCCGTTCGGAGTGCACGGCAGTGGCCCTTCCGCCCCCATGACCAGTTTTCCCAGGTTTACCGGGTGAAGGCCATCGACGTCCTTGTCGGGGTCGACCCTCATAAGTGCGGCTACCTCATCGATATGGCTTGGCAGCGGAAGTTGGATCAAGTAGGCGTCGATCGAGGTGTTCTCGTTGAACGCATCTATGACCGAGTTGAGTTCGTCCTGGGTTACATCGCTGGGGAGATGGCGATGAAACGACGCAATACCGATCTCCTCGCAGTCCTTATGCTTCATCGCCACATAGCGGGCCGAGGAAGCATCATCCCCGACAAGGATCGTGCCAAGTCCGGGCGTCTTCCCCTTCGAGGCGAGTTCTGAAACCCTGGCAGCCAGCTGACCCTTTATCTCGTCAGCGACCTTTTGACCATCGAGAAGCCGAGCAGCCATGATCAGTGCCTAAAGTGCCTTTCACCCGTGAAGATCAACACCACTCCGGCCTCGTCGGCCGCATCTATGACCTCTTGGTCTCGGATTGAGCCTCCCGGCGAAACAATCACCGAAACTCCGGCAGCCGCAAGCGTGTCAAGGCCATCTCGGAACGGGAAGAACGCATCCGAAGCCGCAACCGAGCCTCTCGCCCTTTCTCCCGCCTTCTCCACTGCAATTCTCGCCGAATCAACCCGATTCTGCTGCCCCGCGCCAATTCCGAGTGCCATGCGATCTTTCGCTATGACGATTGCGTTTGAACTCGTTCTGGCGCAAAGCCTCCATGCAATATCAACATCTCGCAACTTCTCATTCGGAAGTTTGGCCTTCGAGACGGTTCTGAAGTCTTCCAGAGGAACCTTGAAGCTATCGCTGTCTTGCACCAAAAAACCCGACCCGATCGTGCGGATATCTATCGAGTTTTTTTCAGGGGCTGGAGCCGCGATGAGCCGTGTGTTCTTCCGCTTGCCTGCCATGAGCGCAAGGGCATCTTCGTCATAGGAAGGCGCGATCATTACATCGGCCTTGGGATTCGCCAAAATCTTTCCTGCCAGAGAAATGTCTACGTTTCGGTTGACTGCAACAATACCCCCAAAGGCTGAGATCGGATCGCTCTCGAATGCTGCCTGATAGGCGTCCTCGATCGTCTCTCTGATGGCAAAGCCGCATGGGTTTGCATGCTTTATGATTGCGACAGCCGGCTCCTGATCGAACTCGTGCAGGAATCTCCAGGCGGCATCGGCATCGAAGATGTTGAGGTAAGAAAGTTCCATTCCAGACAATAGACGGGCGCTGTCCCACCAACTCTTCACACCGGGCTGCCTGTAGCGGGCACCTACCTGGTGAGGGTTCTCACCGTACCTAAGTGTCTGAACTCGCTCGAGCGTCAGCGTCATCCTTCTTGGAAGGACCTCTTCTACGCCCTCAGACTCCAGCCAATTTGAGATCGCGCTGTCGTAACGGGCTGTCAACTCGAATGCCTTCGTTGCCAAAGACCTTCTAGTCTCAGCTGAGACCTTGCCTGCTCCTTTTAGCTCGCCCAGAATCAAGGGGTAGTCGGCGGGATCGACCACCACGGCTACGTGCGCATGGTTCTTGGCCGCGGCGCGGATCATTGTCGGACCCCCAACGTCGATGGTCTCGATGCCGGGCCTCTCGAAGAATGGATAAAGGTTGCATACCACCAGATCGAACGGGACGATTGAACGTTGGGCCAGGTCGTCGCGATGGCTAGCCTTTTCTAAATCGGCGAGAATGGCGCCGGCAATATTCGGGTGGAGGGTCTTAACCCTACCGTCGAGCATCTCTGCCGCACCGGTAACCTCTTCGACGGTTCTGTGGGCGATACCGCTCTCACCGAGCGCGGCAGCGGTCCCTCCGCTCGCCACCAGCTCGAAACCAAGACCGGTCAGCCCTTTCACAAGGTCAATCAAGCCTTCCTTGTCGTAGACCGAGATAAGCGCCCTCATCAAAACTCCTTCTCATCTTCGTAGCTTTCGAACACCAACGCACCCTGCGAATTCCTTACCACCCTCTTGCCTAGATCGAAAGCGCCCTCGGCGCCGCTCTCCAGATACTTGGCATATGCAACGATAGTTGTAGGATATAAAAGCCGCTCAGTCTCCTTTATTCTCTCATGAAGCCGCTCTTTGTCGTCAGCTGGAAAAACCCTGACAGCCTCCTGAGCAAGTATCGGGCCTGAATCAACCTCCAATGTGGCAAGATGAACTGTGCAACCCGTGACCTTGACCCCAAACTCAAGTGCGGAGTCGACCGCATGCCACCCGGGAAAAGAAGGTAGCAACGACGGATGGGTATTGAGAATCCTTCCCCCGAAACGCCGGTGCATTGCAGCACCCAGGATGGTCCCATAGCCGGCCATTGCCACGAGTTCAACCCCATAGTCTTCAAGAACGGCTACGACCTGTTGGCTGTATCCATCGCGATCGAAGTCATTTCCATAGGTCGGCCGTGGTATCTCCAGACACGGAACTCCAGCTGTTCTCGCCACCTCGATCGCACGGCAAGGCCTATCGGTGACCACGAGAGACACGTCAACTCCCTTTTCAAGGATAGCCTCGAGGATCGTGCCGCTGCCCGATGCCAAAACTGCAATTCTCACGGCTCAAGGCTACTTGGACTACCAGCCTTTGCCTGTTGGTCGCCAGGCATAATTACGGCATCGGAAAGCGTCTTGGGCTCTTGGCTCCCGCAGACACGCGGTCTGCGGGAACTTGGCACTTAGTTCAACTTGGAAACGATCTCCACCATCAGCTCTGCAGCCTCGGTCGGGTTCTTAGCGACGGTGACACCCGCCTCCTCTAGCGCCTTCATCTTCGCCTGAGCAGTTCCTTGAGAACCTGAGATTATGGCACCGGCGTGGCCCATCTTCTTGCCCGCCGGAGCGGTGACCCCTGCGATGTATGCGACAACAGGCTTGGTCATGTTCTTTTTGATGAACTCCGCAGCACGCTCTTCTTCAGATCCGCCGATTTCGCCTATCATGATCACCGCTTTGGTTTCGGGATCCGCCTCGAATGCCGCCAAGCAGTCGATGAAATTGGTGCCAGGAACCGGGTCACCGCCTATTCCTACGCACGTGGTCTGGCCGACACCCTTCTGGCTGAGATCGTACAGTGCCTGGTAAGTAAGGGTTCCTGAACGGGAGACGATGCCAACCGGTCCACCCGGCAAGGCAATATCACCCGAAGTGATCCCAATGTTACAGCGGCCGGGAGATATCACTCCAGGGCAGTTTGGACCGAGAAGCCGAGTTCCCGGGTACTCGCGACGCAATAAGTTGTACATCCGCGCCTCATCCTGCGCCGGTATGAACTCGGTAATGCAGACGATGAACGGAATCCCAGCCTTGGCGGACTCTATCACCGCCTCCGCGGCGAATCTTGGAGGAACTACAACGAATGACGCGTTTGCGCCGGTAGCAGCGACGGCCTCCTCGACGGAGTCAAAAATCGGGATTCCCTCGACGTCGGTACCCCCTTTGCCAGGTGTGACACCCGCGACGACTTGTGTGCCGTAGTCGCGATTCCGCAGGCCATGGAAACGACCTTGGCCTCCCGTGAGGCCTTGGACGATCACCTTGGTAGTGTTGTCGACAAAAATACTCACTTGGCATCTCCTCCATTGGCCAGGCTTACGGCGGTGCGGGCGGCATCCAGCATTGTCGGTCTCATGATCAGATTGTCAGAAATATAGGGTTCGATGATCTTTCGCGCCTCAGCAGCATTTGTGCCGTCAAGACGGATCACCAGAGGCGCCTTCAGTTCGACCCTCGAAAGGGCCTCGATGATCCCGTTTGCAATCAGGTCACACCTGGTGATTCCGCCGAAAATGTTGACAAGGACCGACTTCACGTTGTGATCGGTATTTATCACCTCTAGCGCGCTGGTCATTGTGTTGGCGTCCGCGCCGCCCCCCAGATCCAAGAAGTTTGCGGCGCTGCCGCCAACCTGGTTCACGACGTCGAGCGTGGACATGGCAAGTCCAGCGCCGTTTGCAATGATTCCAACGGTCCCGTCAAGGCCGATGTAGTTCAAGCCCAACTCTCTGGCCAGCTTCTCGCGGCCGTCATACTCCTGGGTCGCTCTGAACTCTTCCCATTCGGGATGCCTGAACGCGGCCGCGTCGTCTAGCGTCACTTTCGCGTCGAGAGCATGGACCTTGTGGTCGGGAGTGAGAATTAGCGGGTTGATCTCGACGAGATCAGCGTCGCCTTTCACGAAGGCATCATAGAGCT
>JAJYVK010000226.1 GCA_021792075.1 Actinomycetes bacterium
CTGAAGCCATTGCTGCCTGGGGAGAGCACCAGGTGAGGCTCATACAAGAGTACTTCGACGAGGGAGCCTCACTTGAGCTAATGGTACCTAGGCGGCTCAGTCTGCAGCTTAAAGCTTACCGATTGGGGGGTGAGGCCGTTCTAGAGGGCGTTCGCCGCCAAGGATTCAATCCCTTTATCGGACGTCCTGAGGTAACCAAGAACCAGAAACTTCTTATTATGGGACGTATAATAACTGGAGCAGCAAGACCTCGGCATGGCACGGAACATTCGCCAACCGGAGGCCCCGCCAACACATCCTACGACAGGAGGGGCGAAACGGCCAGGAAGAGAAGCAGTTGGGCTGCTCGCAATGATCCCACGGACCGAGTCGCCGAGGCTTATCGAACCTGCACTGAGCTGGTGCGCCAAGCAGGATCCAGCTTCTACCACGGAATGCGACTCCTCCCCAACGAAAAGAGATCCGCCATCTTCGCGGTTTATGCATGGAGCCGTGTCTGCGACGACGCTGTAGATGACTACGAAGGAGAGGAGGCGGTAAATCAGCTATTGCGAGCTCAACAGCTCTATGAACAGGCGAGGACGGAAAGATGGATGGACAGCCCCGATCTCATCTCCGTCGCGCTTGGAGACGCGATTCGACGATTCCACTTGAGCGACTCCGGGTTCAGATCTCTAATCCGAGGAATGCAGGTGGATTTGGAGCCTCGCCGCTACCAGAGCTACGACGAGCTGCATAGCTACTGTCTGGACGTTGCTGGAGCTGTTGGCATCCTATGCGTCGAGATCTTCGGATACGAAGACGACCGAACCAGGGAGTTGGCCGCAAGGCTCGGTGTGGCTATGCAGATAACCAACATAATCCGCGATCTTAAAGAGGACTCGGAAAGGGGCCGCTGCTACCTTCCGACCGAAGACTTGGAAAAGTTCGACCTCACTGTCGACGAAGTCCTTAAGGGACTTTACTCCCCCAAGATCGTGCAGCTTCTTTCATTTGAGGCTGATCGGGCTGAAAACTACTTTCAGGACGCCACTGAACTGTTCAGCCTTATCGAGCCAGACTCGATTCGCTCACTGAAACTCCTCTACGGGGTATACCACCTCATACTGACGAAAGCCAGACGAGCCGAGTTCGACGTTTGGAGTTCTCGGATACGCGTCAGCAACCGAGAGGCGCTCCAGATATTGGGAGGCACGTTTTGGCGGACGCGCAGATAAACCAACCTGGCGATGCAATAGTTGTTGGAGCTGGCTGGTCCGGGCTCTCTGCAGCCTTTCATCTTTCACGACAAGGCTTTGCAGTAACGGTCTTGGAGCAGACTCGTCAAAGCGGCGGCAGAACTTTCTCCTTCTGCGACAAGAGGAGTGGAGAACTTCTTGACAACGGAGAGCATGTGCTCCTCGGGCTTTGCAATCACTTCCAGCAGCTGCTCAAAGCGGCTGACCTTGACTCGGCGGTACGCTTTCAGCAGCTCCTTCACGTTCCCGTGGCCGCCGCCAGCGCAAACTCGAGCCTGGGCTCTCACAAACTGCCGGGATCTCTACACTTAGCGCCCTCTGTCTTGCGCTACAGACCCTTGCTTCCTTTGGAGCGCGTAAAGGTCCTCCAGGCTGGCCTGGCTATGCAGATGTTCAGTTCAGCTGATGTTTTCGATGACGTGAGCTTCGCCGATTGGCTAAAGGGCCACAGACAGAGCGCCAACGCTATCAGCGCCTTTTGGGAGGCAATCGGAAGCGGGCTGCTCAATGCCAGAGCAGACAAGGTGAGCGCCGCACTGGCCCTGAAGACATTTCGCATGCTTCTGTCGGAGGGCTGGAATGGCGCAAGGCTAGGACTCTTTATAAGGCCCTTATCAGAGATCACACATGGGTTTCAGAGTTACTTGGAGAGGCGTGGAGTGAGGTTTCACTTCGGCTGCACCGTAGATGCCATTGAAGTCCAAAATTCTCAAGTTATCGCACTCTCCGGCCCGAATGGAAGATGGACCGCCGACTCGGTCATACTTACGCTGCCCCCGGATCGCCTGGCAAAACTGGTTCGAGAGAGCGGCCTGACACCAAAAATCGCGCTTCCAAAGTTCGAGTTCAGCCCGATACTGAATGTCTATCTCTTCTACGATAGCAAGGTACTTGGGCACGATTTCACCCTGCTTCCAGACGATCTTGGGGCGATGATCTTCAATCGAAGCCGCTTGCTCGGTGCCGCCAAAGCTGAGAGCACCACGCTAGTTGTGTCGATATCGGCAGCAGACAACTTGCGCGAGATGCCGATGCAGGATATCTCCGCCATGGTGGAAAAGATGATAAGAACAAGGCTTAAGCTTCCGAAAGCACAACATTCCAGATCCGTCTGGCAAGCCCACGCGACCTTCTTGGCCAGGCCTGGCAGCGAGCGTTTGAGGCCGGGCAACAAAACGGCGATCGGCGGCCTATATTTGGCTGGCGACTGGACTTCTACCGGCTGGCCTGCTTGCCTCGAGGGGGCAGTCCTGAGCGGCCAGAATGCCGCTAGGGAAACTGTACTTAGAAGCGAGAGAACAAGGCTCCACACAGCAAATGAGACATGACAATCCTGATGTTCTAATTCTGTCTACGGGGTTGGGATTCGGCCACCATCAAGCCTCCCAAGCCATAACGGAAGCGCTCATCGAGCAGAGCCCGACGATCAGGGCTGAGACCGTTGACTTTCTGTCACTGCTTCCCCCCTACCTAGCGCGGGGGATTCCTTGGGGACACCAATCGCTTGCCAAAAACTGGCCATCGGGTTATGGAATGATGTACAAGACCACGTCCAAGATGTCCCAGTTCAGGCTCTGGAACATGATAGAGCAGCGCCCTGGGCTTAAAAGCCTTGATCTCCTTCTCAAAGAGATATCTCCCAAGCTTGTGATAGCCACCCACCCTATGCCGCTTATGTCCATGTCGGTCCTACGTGGCGAAGGCCGCTTTCCCGGATCCGCACTGGCGATCGTGACCGATTACGTCGTCCATCCGGACTGGATTCGGCCCAACATCGACCACTACTGCGTACCGACTACCGAGGTTCGGGAGCTTCTGGTAAAGCGGGGCTTCGATCCAACGAGGATTACTGCAACTGGCATACCACTTCGCCATGCCTTCCATGCGCCGCTGGATTACGAAATCACCCGTCAGAAGCTTGGTTGGGACTCGGCACCTCGGATACTTTTCATCGTGGGATCCCAGGGCATGAGGCCTCGGCCTGCTATGGACGCGATCGAACAGCTAACGAAACTCCCACAAGATGTGCGTCTGGTAGTTATAACCGCCGAAGACACAGCTCTCTTCCGGTTTCTCGAACAACGCGTGGGAGACGACGATAGATTGACAATTCTTCCCTACCAGAAAAACATCCACGAATGGATGGCCGGTTCCGATGTAGTCATTACCAAAGCTGGTGCTTTGACGACTTCCGAGGTACTCTCGCTTGGAAGGCCTCTCATAATTTTCAGACCCCTGCCAGGACAGGAGACGGGAAACACGAACTGGCTCATGAGATCTGGTGCCGCCATCCATTGCGAGACGCCCTCGGGGCTCTACCTGGCCGCGCGGAACCTGCTGAGTGATCCTGGCGTGCCAGTGCGCATGGCCGAAGCCGCGTCACAGGTAGCTCGCCCACTTGCGGCCAAATTGATCGCCGAAGTCTGTCTCAATACAATTTCATCCTAGGTCTTGGCTTCGCCACTATAAAAGGTATCGTGCCGGGGACAAGCGGGGATCATAACCTGCATCGGCCTCTCTAACGTCTTCGTGCAGCGTCAGTAAACCACTCTATCGCTTCCCGTAATGCGACGTCGATCGGAGTCTGAGGGAGTCCAAGCTCTGTGACCGCAAGAGCAGAGCTGTAGAACATGGGGTGCCGAGCCAGCTTAACTCCGGCGATCGGGGCCCTAGGTGCCCGTCCAGATATGCGGGACAAGACAAGCTCGTCAAGATATGCAGCACCAAGGGCAACGCTCAAAGGCAGCCGCACCCGAGGAGCCGGCACCTCGCAAAGACCAGCTATGCGTTCGAGTAGTTCGCGAAAGGTCATGTTGACATTGCCCAAGATGTAGCGTTCGCCACACTTTCCCTTCTCCAGCGCGAGAAGATGGCCCGCCGCCACATCGGAAACTGCAACCCAGTTCAAACCAGTGTCGACGTAGGCGGGCATTCTGCCGAGCACCGCGTCGCGTATCATCATCCCGGTTGGAGTCGGTTTGATATCACCTGATCCAATCGGAGTGGAGGGGTTCACGATCACCGCGTCAAGCCCTTGGCGAATTGCAGCTCTAACCTCCCGTTCTGCGAGCACCTTGCTTCGCTTGTACCCGGGAAGCGCATCGTGGGGATCGACCTCGACGCTCTCGTCAGACGGCTTGCCATTCG
>JAJYVK010000227.1 GCA_021792075.1 Actinomycetes bacterium
CAGGAAGACTGTCTGTAAGCCGTGTGCGGGAAAACCGCACGCACGGATTGAAAGGGGGATGGGGAAACGGGCCTGTTTTACAAGCACCGCGCCCCTGACTACCAATGGAGCGCCTGTGGGACGCTGGGAAAGCTATTCTTCATGCCGATTTGGATTGCTTTTTTGCAGCGGTCGAGATGCTCGACAATCCCCGCCTGAAAGGGTTACCGGTGATCGTTGGCGGAACGGGGCCTCGTGGAGTGGTGGCGGCTGCCAGCTATGAAGCTCGCATATGGGGAGTCCGGTCCGCGATGGCTACGGCCAGGGCCAAGCGATTGTGTCCGCAGGGAGTCTTTCTGGACGGCACTTACTCGCGTTACTCGGAGATCTCCAAGCGCTTTCATTCGGTGTTGCGCAGGTTCACTGACGAGATTGAGACAGTCGGTCTGGATGAGGCGTTTCTCGATGTCAGCGGGTGTCTGCAACTCTTCGGGCCTCCTCAGGCCATCGCATCAGAGATACGTCGTCTGGTGAAAGAAGAGCTCGGCTTGTCGGTTTGTGTAGGAGTGGGGACCACGAAGCAGGTGGCCAAGTTGGCGTCTCGCAGAGCTAAACCCATGATAAGTGCGGGAACCATAGGAGCATCCAAAGGTGTTGTGGTGGTCTGGCCAAACGAGGAGCAGGAGTTCCTAGACCCTATTTCGGTGAGAGAGCTTTGGGGGGTGGGGCCAAAAACCTATCAGCACCTGAAATCGATCGGCGTTGAACGCATAGGGGACCTCCGCAGACTTCCCGATGCCACACTTGTGGGAATTTTTGGGAGAGCAGGTGCCAGAGCTAGGCTGCGAGCAAGCGGTAGTGACTCCGATACGGTGGTATCGGGGTCACTGCGCAAGTCTATCGGTCGCGAGCAGACCTATCCGACCGACATCTATGGGCCCGAACAAATCGATCGTGAGCTGGTGAGACTTGCAGACAATGTGGCCAATCGGATGAGAATCCACAATTCAGCTGGGAAGACAATAACTTTGAAGTTGCGTTTTGGGGACTTCCGAACGATCACACGATCGGTGACATTGGCATCGGCCACCGATTCTAAAGGAGAGATTCTCGGCCACTTGAGGCGGCTGTTTCCCGAGGGTGCAAGCGAACGCGGCATCCGGTTGCTGGGAGTGGCTCTGTCTAATCTCACTCTAGGCGGTATCGCGCAGTTGAGATTTGACGATGGCTATCATAGCAAGCGCGAAGAAGAGCTCGCGAAAAGTGTGGCGAAGATCAGGGAGCGTTTCGGGTCGAGCGCTATTTCGCCGGCTTCTTTGATCGATGCTACCGGAGTAGGAACGCGAAAGGAACGTCATTCGAACTAGTCGAAGAGTCGGAGGGGCCTGAAGTTGCGGGCCAGAGCTGCCCACCTCCTCGTGGCATCGAGGAAATGGCTGGACGCTGGGACTATTTTCGCTCGCTAGCTTTCTGACATGGCTGCGTGCAGATAGTGGCGCTCCCCTGGCAACGAGGTGGCGGAGACCGCAAGTGGCAAGGCTATATGGCTTGGTGAAATTTTGCCAGTGGAGTTTCAGTTGGGCTAGAGATGAATGAGGTAGCCAGCTTCGAGGCATTGGTGTTTCGGTCGAGGCGCTTGGTGCATGATAGAGATGGATCGTGCAAGTCCAAGTCGCTGCACGAGGTGAATGTAAAGCGCCCCCGTTGGTAGAAGCGTGGTCGGGGCCAAGAAGGGCTTTTTCGGCGGATTCTATTTGGGTGTGACCATGCTTGTTCGCCATGCCTCTTAAAGGGGAGTCAAATCTAGCAGAGATACTCCGAGGGAGTGGCTAGATGTCACAAGCAACCGAATTTAAGAGATCCCTTGCATTCCACCCAACGTTAAGCAATGAGCTATACTTAGGTCGTGAATTTGACACTCTCGAAGCGTGGTGATTACGTAGTACGTGCAGCGGTCAGTCTGGCCTGCGAATACGAGTCCGGTCTACCCACGAAGCGGCATAAAGTCTCTTCGGAGATGGGGATTCCTCGCACCTTCGTCTCGCAGATTCTTGGTAACTTGGTGCAAGCTGGTCTTGTCGTGTCCTCATCCGGCAAAGATGGCGGCTATCGGTTAGCCCGCCCGCCATCGGAAGTGAGCCTTCTCGATGTCGTTGAAGCAGGCGAAGGTCCGCTCTCAACTGGGGCCTGCACGCTCGGCGATGGCCCCTGCCATTGGGACAATGTCTGCCCTCTCCATGAGACGT
Source organism: Actinomycetes bacterium (assembly GCA_021792075.1). GTDB lineage: Bacteria > Actinomycetota > Acidimicrobiia > Acidimicrobiales > Acidimicrobiaceae > SCQM01. The sequence goes on from JAJYVK010000227.1 coordinate 2,226, forward strand.
GGGTACCAGCAAGTTCTGCCTTCAAAAAGGAACTCGCCTCGACAAGCCTTGCTGAGGTTGCAGAGCGGTCTCGAGCGATCGAGGCGGGAACCTACGATGTTCCCCCCGATGCCCATCGTGGAAGAGCGTTCATGATGACAGTCTCAGACTCGGTTCAAGTCGAGCTTGCAGCCCCCATTATCGCGGCGAAGCTTAGGGCTGGTGGGTCGTGGTTGGCTCCCCATGTCGAGGCCGCCTCAGCGGAGGGCGAGGCCATTCGGGTGAGGGTCGGGCCGGCTGGAGCGGGATGGCTCGGCAAGATCGTCGCGGTAAATCTTGGAGAGCCGGAGGGTACGGACGAGGCTCTCGTGATTCCTTTCGCCTGGGAGGCTACCGGAGCAACCGGTTTGTTCCCACATCTAGAGGGTGAGCTGCGTCTCACTGCTGTCGATCCCGAACGGGCCGAGTTGGCACTCACGGGCAACTATCGGCCGCCACTTGGCCGTGCGGGTCAGGTGCTCGACGAGGCCTTGATGTCGCGAGTTGCCGCCGCGACGGTGCGAGCGTTTCTCCGTAGAGTTGCAAGAACTCTTGAGGAGATGCCGGTAAGCTGGACAACTCCGCAGGCTGTTCCTGTCACGCCGGCTAGATCGTCCTAGCCCCGGTCATCTCCAGAGCCTTTCGCAAACACGCGCTTTGCGGCTTCTGGCACAATCGCACCACATGGAAAAGCTGTCGGCCTTATGTCATTCTGGTGTCTTGCAATGCGGAGAGCACCCCCATCTTTTATGGAGCGGGATTTTCAAAAACGAGCAGCTTATGCTGGTGATCCTTTGAAAACTTGACGCTTTGCCAGACCGTGTTTGTTCCACGGCAGGCTTTGCCTAAGGTTTGCTCTGCGTCCTGCCACCCTTCCAATTGGTCCCAGTCCTGTGCAAGCATGTTGCGTTGCGTCAAGGCGACCGGGTTACCGGAGTTCTTTTTAAAGAGCGAGGTTGCAGAAAGAGCGGCGTTGCAGCTGTGCTTCAGAAGCGCCGGTGCGATCCCTTCGGAATACAGACGCCGTCGGATGTTGGAGGCGTGACGCAGGAAGTCCTATAAATGCTTGGCCCTTAGCTCTGTATCTGCTCGACCCAGGACGTGGTTGTCGCGCCGGTCGATCGACAACTTCAGAGCTAGGTGGGCTCGGCTGGCAGACAAGAGGAAGGGAAATTCGTGACCGACAGCTAAAGAGCGAAGATTGCTTGTACCATACCTGTATGACAGCCGAAAATGACTCTGCTCCCGGGCGCGAGAAAACCTGGGAACCCACGATATACAACAGGTTCGCTTCGCAGAGAGAGGAGCCTTTTTGGGAGTTGGCCGGTCTGCTGGAGCCCGCGGATGCTCCACGAGTTGTCGACTTGGGTTGCGGCGATGGCCGGCTCACCTCTGCGCTTCACAAATATCTCGGTGCCTCAGAGACCTTGGGAATCGACTCGGCCCCAAGAATGCTGGAGTCGGCGGCAGCCTATGCGGATGGATCCGTGAAATTCGCGAGCGGTGATATCGCGGACTGGTGTTCGACTGCGTCATTTGACATCATTTTTGCCAATGCGAGCCTGCAGTGGGTGGCTGATCACCGCAGGGTCATTTCTTCCCTGAAGGATTCCCTGGTCCAAGGTGGCCAGATGGCACTTCAGGTTCCCAGTAATGCGGATCATGCTATCTATCAGCTGGCGAATCAGTTGGGCCGTGAGTGGCTGGGCGACGATTCTCCCCAAGACACCGTTGCTATGAACGTGCTCAAGCCCGAAGAGTACTCGGAGCTTCTAGAGTCGCTGGGATTTCGTCGCCAACACGTTCGATTGGTTGTCTACGGACACCATCTGTCCTCAACTGCACAGACAGTCGAGTGGGTGAAAGGGACCTCATTGAATAGGTTCAAAGCTGTGTTGAGTCAAGCTGACTATCAGAGGTTCGTCGAACGCTACCTTGAGCTGGTGATAAGTGAGCTCGGTGATCGCAGTCCATACTTCTTCACCTTTAAGCGAATTCTGATGTGGGCGAGCCTTTCGGAGTAGGGGGGTCCTCTTTCAAAGGCCGGCTTCGTGTGAGCGGATCCAGCCTTGGTGGAGCATCCGAGCCCACGCGGCGGTCGGAGTGGAAAACGACCGCTGGCTTGCGCAAAGGGGTAGCGGA
>JAJYVK010000228.1 GCA_021792075.1 Actinomycetes bacterium
TATCGGTCTCTTTGACGACAAAATATGCCGACAAAGGCTCCTTGATCACCTGTCCTATCTGGCTGGCTTTTATCCGATCGGAACATCGATTAAAACTCTAGTCTATACTAGAAAAACAAGGTTGGTTGCGTGAAATCGAGTCTATGTGCAAGAGTCCAATCGCTGCATTGCTGTATGCGATTTCCTGCCAGTGCCATCGCACCAGGAAGTCAGATATTGGCCGCCGCCATGCTCTGCAGCTTCAATCAGAAATGCGCAGCCGGTTTTGTTCATCTGGGACTTTGAGCTCAATCATGTAATCCTGGTTGGATGTCCAGATCTTCTGACCGGCTGCGCATGGCTTAACGGGGTTTTGCAGGCATCTGCCGCCCTGGCATGAACTGAGAGGTGAAGCAATGGATAATATCCGACAGATCGTCATCATAGGCGCAAGTCTTGCCGGCGCAAAGGCCGCCGAAACGCTTCGGGCAGAGGGTTTTGATGGGGCGGTGATTATGGTGGGAGAGGAGCCAGTACGGCCTTACGAACGGCCACCCCTTTCTAAGGACTATTTTCGAGGGGAGTCTGTGTTCGACAGTGCAGCGGTGCATGAGGGCGACTACTACTCCAAAAGCGACATAGAGCTCAGAACCTCGACAAAAGCAGTAGCGGTGGAAATCTCAGATTCAGTCGTGTCGCTCGATTCTGGTGAGCGTATCCCGTATGATCGTCTTTTGTTAGCTACCGGTGCCACCCCACGGCGGCTGACGGTGCCGGGTTCTGATCTGCCTGGCGTTCACTATCTGCGGACTATTGCCGACGCGGATGATCTGAGCGCTGCCGTCGTGTCTTCATCGCCCGTGGTGGTGATCGGAGCAGGCTGGATAGGCGCTGAGGTTGCGGCTTCTGCTCGTCAGATGGGGGCCGATGTATCTATGGTGGAGCTGGCCTCTGTACCTCTTGAACGAGTGCTTGGTCCGGAGGTCGGACGAGTCTACGCGGAGCTCCACGCGAGACATGGCGTCTCCCTCCACTTTGGTGTCGGTGTGGACTCGCTAGCCGGGGCAGGGAGAGTCGAAGAGGTGCGTCTGACTGATGGAACAGTTCTGCCTGCCGCCACGATAGTTGTCGGCGTCGGTGTAGTCCCTCGAACCGAGCTTGCTGAAGCTGCAGGCATCGAGAGCCGCAACGGCATACTGGTTGACGAGTATCTTGCAACCAGTGCGGCCAACGTCTTTGCGGCAGGGGATGTTGCCAACGCGTTTCACCCGCTATATGGCACCCATATCCGACTTGAGCACTGGTCCGCCGCGCTCAACCAAGGTCCCATGGCTGCGAAGAACATGCTCGGTGGCGCCGTCCCTTACGACCGAACGCCATACTTTTTTTCAGACCAGTATGAACTCGGGATGGAGTACCGCGGTTGGGCACCCGCGTTCGATAGCGTCATTTTCCGTGGGCAGCCCGAGCAGGGAGAGTTCATAGCATTCTGGCTCGATGGCGGCTCTGTCCTCGCCGCTATGAATGCAAACATCTGGGATGAGGGCGATGCGCTAGAGGCGCTCGTACGGGGGCGTCTCAGAGTGGATCCTTCGGCATTGGCCAGCGTTGATGTCGGACTTGACACCTTGGTCCAACTGTAGTCCTGAGATTGCAAGGGCGTCTCCAGCCAGAGAAACCGAGCTGTGAGGATCTGACTGGTAGACGCTCTATTCGAGGGCTTTTCCGTTGTAGCAGTCTTTGTGTCTAGAGCTCCCGACGCATATTTCCACGAATTTCAACCCTATGGGGGTGACAGTGTTTTGTCTTGGTCGAGGGACGCGAGAAACGAGCCGGTCCGCTCATGGCTCCGCGGTACTTTCGTTGTATTTCTGGGAGGGGTTCGATCAGAAGTTTTTCGATGGCTGCCATCTAAAGAGTTGGAAGTGCGAGCGGAACGTCGCGGGGACATGGGAACGATACTCGATTCTTTTTGTTGCCCCAGTAGGGTAAAGGCATCGAACGTTTCATAAGATCTAAGTGCCTCTGCTGTGATGACTGTTCGTGCAGAATCGACCTCTGGTCGTGTCCAGAATTCCTGGGAAAAGTCCGTAGACAGTTCTTCTGCTACGTATTGGAACTTCACTTGACACTGTAAGTCTCTTTTGGGCGACCACGGCTAGTGCCGTGGCTTCAGAGACTTGCTCGAAGCGTCTTGAATTCGTTGACACTGAAAGAGATGGAGGAGTAACGATGGCAGAGACCAAAGCGGAGTCAAAGTCTGTTTACCCTGTGGGGGCTCCTGAGATGGCGCAGCGACGCAACAAGTTCTTACCCTAGATCAGCGATGCTTTTGAAAAGTTCAGCAATGCTGCTTTCAGCGCTGATGCGCTTTCCGAGAAGACCAAGGAGCTGATTGCTGTGGCCCTGTCACACGCTACGCAGTACGAATATTGCATAGCCGGCCATACAAAACTTGCTAGGTAGAAAGGTGCAAGTGACTACGAGATCACAGAAGCAATTTGGGTCGCTGCTGAGATGTGTGCGGGCGCGCTACGCGCATTCGACGATCGCATTGTACAGTCTTGGCTAAAGATCATTTAGAGGACGTAGATTAGGAATAGCCGCTGCACCTTCTGTCTCAGCACCCCTCGGCCTTATGATGTAACTGAGGCGCTGGGTCTTCGGTACGACTTTGACCACGAGCAGCAAAGATGCCGGTGTCAGCGTTTCTCTGGGTTCAAGTACCCACAACTAATGCTTGCACGTGTTTTCTTTGGGAGTTCTTCGGGTGTCGCGATCTGATGCGAGGATAAAGATTCCAGACTCGGCACTGACCTGGCGATTTTCGCGAAGTCCAGGACCAGGGGGTCAGCATGTCAATACCTCAAACACCCGAGTGGAGCTGACCTGCGATCTCGGCCAGTTGGTCTCAGACGAAGCTACGCTTGCCCGAGTGAGGGCACGCTACGGTGAGCAGCTCAAGGTAGTGGCTTCTTCGCAGAGATCGCAACTTCAGAATCGACGTCTGGCCATGGAGGAGCTCGTCGCCAGGCTGGAGAGTGCTGCCAAGGTTCCTAGGCACCGACACGCTACCAAACCGACCCGGAGTTCGGTGGAGAGCAGACTCTCGGAGAAACGATTGAAATCCGCACGTAAGGCGGAAAGGCGCTTTCCTAACGACGAGTTATGACACAGACTGGCTGGACATGTGCTTACACAAAGCAGGTGGCATGTCCCACCTCGTCGGGATCGTCGATTCTGGACCAGATGCTCAGTGTCCCTACAGCTTGATCTTGTCGGCTGGAGCTGTGCAATTCGCCAAGTGGAGATGAGTATCGATATCGGCTGATTTGGGCACTCTGGCCAAGCCAGGCCTGGCAAAGTCGTGCCAAGGGCTGCCGCGCTATGAGCATCCGGACCAATGCATCTGGGCTGTATGCTGCATCGATATCGGCCATGTGCAAATCGCGCCTCTCCGGTAAATCCAAATGCGAAAACTGTCGCGTTGACACAATTTGCCAGGTGCGGCGGTTACTCTGGTCGAAGGAAAGACAAGCTGAGTCCCTACTCGACAGATTTCCGAGACCCTTGAAGCGAGTGTGCAAAATGGACCCTGTGGTTCAAAGCGAGTCTCTGACCAAGCGGTATGGATCGCTGCTGGCGGTCGACAATTTGTCGTTCACACTCGCACCGGGCACGATAACCGGGTTTCTCGGTCCCAACGGTGCCGGGAAGACGACCACCCTTCGCATGATTTTGGGCTTGGCCAAACCGACCAGTGGTAACGCCGTGATCTTCGGCCGTCACTATTCGGAGCTTGATAATCCCCCAATGCGGGTGGGGGCGGTTCTAGAGGCAACGGATTTTCACCCAGGCCGGTCGGCGCGGGATCACCTGTTGACACTTTCACGAGCGGTCGGCATCCCAGATTCGAGGGTCGACGAAGTGCTTCAATTGGTGGAGCTGAAAGACGCCTCGAAAAGGCGTGTCAAAGGGTATTCGCTTGGAATGCGCCAACGGCTTGGCCTGGCGGGGGCGCTTCTTGGCGATCCCGATCTTCTCATTCTCGACGAGCCGGCCAACGGTCTCGATCCTGAAGGCGTGCGCTGGTTGAGAGATTTCATGAGAAGCTTTGCTGCGCGCGGCCGAACCGTTTTGATATCGAGCCATGTTCTTGCGGAAGTCGCCCAGACCGTCGACCAGGTCTTGATCATAGGGCATGGACGCCTGATAGCGAAATCTTCTCTGGCTGAGCTGACCGCGCGTGTCGGCGGCTCCGTCCGCGTTCGAAGTCCCAGGCTCTCCGACTTGGCTCAGGCTCTACACAAAGAGGGCGTCGAGACCACTCCGACCAACGATCACGCCCTTCTTGCCCAGGGAATAACCAGTGAGCGCGTTGGTAAGATCGCCTTCG
>JAJYVK010000229.1 GCA_021792075.1 Actinomycetes bacterium
GTTGTATGGCGCAAACAAATCATTTAACTGACGAACTCAGAGCTGCTACCGTATCTCCTGCGAATGGTGGGAACCCCCTGACTCACCGCCAAATACTCGTTGTTTTCAGTGCACTTATGCTTGGAATGCTACTGGCTGCGCTGGATCAGACGATCGTGGCGACTGCGCTTCCGACAATTGTAGGAGACCTGGGTGGCTTGAACCATCTCTCCTGGATCGTGACGGCATATCTGCTCACTTCGACGGCTGTGACCCCACTTTATGGCAAGGTCTCCGATCTCTTTGGGCGAAAGGCGCTTTTTCAGATCGCAATAGTCGTTTTCCTGGTCGGATCTGCGCTTTCCGGACTCTCACAGAACATGGGGGAGCTCATAGCTTTTAGGGCGCTCCAGGGCATAGGCGGTGGCGGTTTATTCGCAATGGTCATGGCCATCATTGGAGATATAGTTCCCGCCAGGGATCGTGGAAAATACCAGGGGCTGATTGGTGCCGTCTTTGCAGCGGCCTCCGTGTTGGGTCCGTTGGCCGGCGGCTTCTTCACTGACAGTCTTTCTTGGAGGTGGATCTTCTACGTCAATATTCCGATTGGCATAGTTGCTCTAGCTGTCACAACTGTTGTCCTGAAGCTTCCCGCGAATAGGATGCGTCATCACATCGACTTCCTTGGCTCGGCTCTTGTGGCCGCGGCGGTAACTGGAATACTGCTAATTACAGTTTGGGGAGGCAACACCTATCCGTGGACTTCGAACACGATACTGGGACTTGCCGTGTTTTCGGCTCTGTTGATTGCTGCATTCATCTACGTGGAGCTCAATTCTCCGGAGCCGGTTCTTCCGATGCGGTTGTTCAAAAACCAGATCTTCAGTGTCTCTTCGATCCTTGGTTTTGTGAGTGGATTTCTCATGTTCGGGGCAATCATCTTCCTTCCTGAATATCAGCAGGTTGTAAGAGGGGCCAGTGCGATCAAGTCTGGTCTTATGCTTATCCCGCTGACCCTTGGTGTGGTCTTGGCGTCGGTCGGCTCCGGCGCACTGATTTCCAAGCGAGGCAAGTACAAGATCTATCCGATCGTAGGATCAATCGTCGTGGGCATTGGGCTCTATCTCATGAGTGCCCTGAAGATAGATACCAGCTATGCGGTTCAGGCAGTAATGATGTTCGTCACCGGGGCTGGGATCGGATTGTCGATGCAGGTCATTGTGCTGGCGACGCAAAACGGCGTGGAGCACAAGGATCTGGGCACCGCCACTTCCGCGATTTCGTTCTTTCGAACAATGGGTGGCGCGGTTGGAACCTCGTTTTTTGCAAGTATCTTGGTAAACAGGCTGGCTTACAATATGCCCAAGCTCCTTCCGAAAGGTGTTAAGGTGCCGTCTTCCCTGGCGAACGGAGCGGTTTCCGGATCGCCGACGGTGTTGAACTCGCTTCCGCCGGTAGTTCATTCGGCGTTATTGCAGGCTTTTGTGAACTCGTTGCATGTGATGTTCCTGGCGGCGATTCCGTTTGCAGTCTTGGCATTTGCGATCGGATTGTTCCTTCCCGAAAAGACGCTCAGAACAGCGGTACATGGCAAGGGCGAAGATGCGAGCAAAGAATCACTTCCTTTGCTCATTGCTGAATAGCAACTATCATGGGCTGCCGGAGCAGCAGTGGTGAAGGCCTGATATTGCTAAGTCCGAGTGGCTCTCCTCGTATAGTGGGAGAGCCGCTTTCGCGTGTCGCAAGCGGTCGGTTCGAGGTGGGTCGGTGAGCAGAGAAAAGGCAAAGCGAGGGACTTTCGACTCCCTTAGAAACCGGAACTACCGACTTTATATGTCCGGACAACTCATTTCTGTCTCGGGCACCTGGATGCAGACTGTGGGCCTTTCCTGGCTGGTGCTCAAGCTCACTGGCTCGGGAGTGCAGTTGGGAGCTGTGACTGCAGCGCAGTTTTTGCCCCTTCTTCTCTTGGGGGCGGTAGGTGGTCTTGTCGCAGACAGGGCGAACAAGCGCAGACTCATCTTGTTGACTCAGACCTCGCTTGCGCTGGGATCACTACTGTTGGGCATTCTTACCATGTCGGGGGTTATCACGATGTGGATGCTTTATGCCATCTCAATCTGGATTGGTGTAACCAATGCCATTGACAATCCAGCAAGGCAGTCGTTCGTTGGTGAGCTGGTGGATAGGGGTAGCGTTGCCAACGCCGTCAGTCTCAACGCAGTGGTAATGAACTCCGCACGTATCATCGGTCCCGGCATAGCGGGAGTCGTAATTTACATATTGGGGACCGGGTTTCTTTTCATGGCCAATGCGGCCTCTTTTCTTGCCGTGATTGTCGCGCTGCTGCTCATGAGGCCTCAAGAGCTCTTCTCGTCAGAACGTGTGGTAAGGGCGAAAGGTCAGCTGAGAGAGGGCTTTGCTTATGTATGGCGGACACCGCGGCTAAGGGTCCCACTCTTGATCCTTTTGTTGGTCGGGACCCTCGCTTTTGAGTTTCAGGTCTCGTTTCCTCTTCTGGCAAGTGCAGCCTTCCACAAAGGTGCTGGTACTTATGCTGCGTTCATGTCTTTCATGGGAATTGGGGCCGTCGTTGGGGGGCTCATCTCCGCGACTTTTCCGCAGACCAGCATCAGAAGACTTGCCTACACATCTCTTGGTTTTGGAGCCTTGATAGTTGTGGTCTCTTTCATGCCGAACTCAACTGCCGCGATGCTGGCCATTATCCCTATGGGAACACTATCGATGGTCTTCGTCTCAATTGCAAACTCCACACTCCAACTGAACTCAGATCCATCGATGCGGGGGAGGGTTCTCTCGCTTTTTACGGTCGCTTACCAAGGTTCCACCCCTATCGGAGCCCCAGTCGTCGGCTACATAGGCCAGCAGCTCGGGGCTCGCTATTCGGTTGCCATCGGAGGTGCCGCCGCCATTGCAGCTGGTGCATATGGAATCGCAAGTGCCCTCAGGCGTAGGGCAGTTCGGCTCTCCCAGGTTCAGCCGGCTTCAAGCCCAATTCAGCCAGCCGAGGGTGCAGCTGGTTAGAGTCTTTGTTCTAAGGATGGCGGCTCGAGCGGACTCTTCTGAAGGCGGCCTCCCTAGGTCCGCAACCTGAGTCGGGTTTGGACCTTTGATTACAGCGGTTGTGGCTGTTCAAGACGAAGCTTTTTTGGTGGGCTTCAACAGGGTCGAGGCAGTTAAGTTGCGGACATAAGTGTTTCCGAATTGGTGCAGTCCAATGGGCTCCTTTTGGATCGGCGCCACGGATGGGCATTTATGATGAGCAATGGGTGCGGATCTTGCCAGGTGGCACTCATCGTCCGATGTCTGTTTGGTGGACTATCCATAATCTCTTGTGCCGTAAAGTGCTCCGCAGTGACTCTCCAATAGAGATGGGAGCGCGAATGATTGCTGGACGTCCCGCCGAACTCTCGGTATTGCGGGCTGCGCTGATAGGGCTTCAGCCTGTGTGGCAGGACAACTGTAGCTGTGCCGCTGGCAATCCCCACATGAGTTCTGAGCCGGCTTATGTCGAAAACAGATACAAAATATGAATTTACCCTAGCCTAGGTGTTGTGGCATCGGCTGGATGAACTTTACGAAGCTATTCGCATAGCCCCTCTTATCTTTCTCTGATGTTGGCGAAGTATCTTGTTAGCCAGTCATGTGCGATACAAGTTGGCCTAAGATGTTTGGAATTTGTGATCATGGAGACCCTGATTCTCCTTTGATCGATGATCTTCTGAGCAATTGTCAGCTGAATGACGCCTTATATCAGATTTGGGCTGTGAACGGTCGCATGGTGCGATGAGTATGGGAGTGGGAGCTAGTCTTGTCGTCTGTTATCGGTAAGCTTGGATTGGCGGTTCAAAGGTCAGTCTGGACAAAGAGGGCTGACACTTGGGATCACGCAGAGAACCCAGGTCTTGGCAGGGTTATCGCGGCAGTCATTGCCAAGGCTGACGCGCTTCCGACGAGCGAGGCTCTTGATCTAGGGTGCGGCTCCGGACAGCTGTCCCTGCCCCTTTCTAAAAAGGTGAAGTCGGTGCTGGCAGTCGATATCTCGCCACGAATGATCGAGCTTTTGCAGTCGAAGTTGAGCGAAGGGGGAATCGGGAATGTCCAGGCCCGGGTCGCCTCCATTCAAGAGCTTGATTTTTCTGAAGGCAGCTTCGATCTGATCGTCTCGAACTACGCACTACATCATCTCAGTGATGATCAAAAGCGCTGGATCGTCGCGCAGGCATTTCGTTGGCTCAGGCCAAAAGGTCGAATGGTCTTTGGTGACATGATGTTCGGTCGAGGCGGGTCAAAGCAGGATCGCGACATCATTGCATCGAAGATCTCCATCATGTTGCGGAAAGGACCAGGCGGCTGGTGGAGAATTGC
>JAJYVK010000230.1 GCA_021792075.1 Actinomycetes bacterium
CTTAGCTCCGACGGTGATGTTTGCGGTTGCCAAAGTAGCCTCCTACCTTCGAAAACTTCTGAAGTGCATGGGAAATGACCTATCTGCGTGGCTCTCGCGTATTTCACGCCCTGTGAAGTGAAGGAAGACGTCGTCCAGGTTTGGACGGTGGACCCTGACGCTTGTTATCGGTACTCCGGCGGTAGAGATTATTGCAGTTACCTGCTCCTCTCCATTTTTTACGAATGCCACAACGCTTTCTTCTCCGACGCTCACCTTGTAGCCAGCCTGTTCGAGGTTGGATCCGGCCAGCTTGTTATCGGCTGTTGAAAGCTCGACCGTGTCGGATCCGACCATCTTCTTGAGTTCGTCGGGGCTGTCCAAGGCAACGATGGAGCCGTTATCTATTATCGCGATGCGATCTGCATACTCAGCCTCGTCCATGTAGTGAGTTGTCAGGAAGATGGTCACCCCTTCCTCGGAGCGGAGCCTGAGCACGTCCTCCCACATGAGAGCTCGAGTTTGAGGATCGAGACCTATCGTGGGCTCGTCCAAGAAGAGCACAGCCGGGGTGTGGAGCATGCCCCTTGCAATCTCGAGGCGCCGGGCCATTCCGCCCGAGAAGGTGGAGACGAGGTCCTTTCTCCTATCCTGGAGATCAACTAGGCGAAGGACGCGATCAATGCGCTCTTCGACTTCGTGGTGGGGAACTCTATAGAGGACGGCATGGAATCGCAGATTCTCCTCGGCGGTCAACTGCTCATCCAGCGTCGGTTCTTGGAATACCAGTCCGATTCGCCTGCGAACCGCTGTCGGTTGGCGAAATACATCGAAGCCGTCGATCGTCGCTGAACCGCTGGTAGGCCTGGACAAGGTGCACAGCATCCTGATCGTCGTCGTCTTCCCGGCGCCATTCGGCCCCAAGAAGGCAAAGACCTCTCCACGTGCCACTTGGAATGAGACTCCCTTTACCGCCTCGTTTTCGCCGAAGCGTTTGGTGAGCGATCTTACGTCTATTGCAGGCGGAGCACTTTCTGAGACAGCCCATTGGCCTCCGGGCGCTCTCTCTGTTTTGGGCTCCGAGAAACTGGAACTGTCTGGCGTTGGGCCGACCGGAGTTGCATCGTCGCTAGCTGTCATTGCTTCATCTCCATGCGGACTCACCCATCAGGCTCGTTGCCTGACTGGTTCGATCCGCAAAAGTATCTTGTTGACATTGGGTTCAACTATGGCCGACAGCATGAGTCTAAGTCTGGTCTCAAGCAATGTCAAACTGTTCTAGCAGTTCAAAGGGTATTAGCATCCCGGTATCTGTCGGGAGTTGGACAGAATCTGGACAGGGACGAGTACACGAGAAGCTTTCAGGTCAAGGTGGGCTGAATCGAATGTAAGACGGCTACCGAAGCTCTGTCTTTCTCAGTTTTCGCTTGGCTGCATCCAGATCTTTTCGGGGCGTATGACGATCTTGATTCTTCGTTCGCCAGGCTGGCGATTGGGGTAGGTGTCGACTCCAAGGTACTTCTTTGCAAGAAAGTCGATGTGCGCGTCTGCGCCTTCTTCAGTTACATCTATGACTCTGCCCCCGAAGGCGATCGCCTGATAGGGATTCTTTGGATCGAGCAAGGAAATGGCAACGATAGAGTCCTTATGAATGTTCTTGGCCTTGGAGCGGCCCAGCGCTGTATTGATGATGACGTTGTCTCCGTCGATATCCACCCATACTGGGGTGGAGTGAGGAGTGCCATCAGGCTGGACGACTGCCAGATGAACAAATACCGGCTGAGCTAAAATAGCTTTAGCGAGTTGGTTCAGCGTAGATTGCGCCATTTAGTACTCCTGTGTCTTCAATTGCCTTTTTCCGAAGTTTAGCCCGCCCGCCGAGTGAATTTTGGCCGTTCCTGCCAACTCAAGGGTGGACGTCTTCTAAGAACCAGTCGCTTGGTATTTCATGGCCTAGGCCGAGCTGGCACGCCCTCTTCAAGATGACGTGACCGACTGCAGCGAACTGAATCCCGAGGCCTGAACTTGGCCCAGTGCCACTGCCACCGAAGAGGGTTATCTGGCTCGGATCGCTGCGACCTGGAGCATCTCCCGTCATGATCTTGCCAAGCTCTACGATCTTGGCATCCCACTCAGCTCTCCAGTCGCCCCTCTGCATAACCTCTTGGGCTATTTGTTGCCCGCTGTAGTGCAGAGACTGCTCCAGTGATCGAGTCGCAATCACGGCCGCCTTCTCGTGCGTGGCATTGTCGAGCTCTCCGCGCTGCAGTGAGTTCACATGTTGGCCTGGGACCAGCCACTCTCCATCGAAGACCGGGTCCAGCGAGTTGGTCGAAGCGGCAACAATGTCGCAGCCTATGACAGCCTCCCGGGCGGAGCCGACCGGCTTCAGTTTCGCATCTACCAGGGGCTGGACCCGCTGGCAGAGCGCCTCGCTGTGTCCTTGGGTGGGGCTGTAGACTCGAATCTCCTCGAGTTCGCGGACCGAGTCCAGGGCCATGATCTGGGCATCGGCCTGCCAACCGGAGCCGATCAGACCTGCAACACGGCTGTCCGGCCTCGATAGGTACTTCGCCGCTAATCCGCTCGTGGCGCCGACGCGCATCTTCTGAAGGTATCCGTCCTGCATGATGGCGAGCAGTTCCAGGGTCTCGATGCTAAAGAGAAGAACAAGGCCAAGAAACTTTCCTCCCGGCGCCATGGGCAGCTTGTCCCTCCGGTGCTGGCCTTTCTCGTTGAACTCTACGACATGATCGGAGCTAAGTCGTAGGCCGTGAACGCCATAACGTGGCAATGAGCCATCCATGGACTTGAAAAGGTAGTAATGATGCGGCTCCAGCTCGGTGTAGGTGTGGCTGCGCGGCCTATTGGAGGCTTCGCCGCGCGCCAAATCTTGGAACGCGTGCTCCAATACCTTTAGGCAGTCCGCCATGGTCAGGACCTGCTCCACATCTTGATTGGAAAGTATTCGCATGGTATACCCCTTTTCTATCGGAATTAGCATTTACCTGCGCTGATTGAACTTCAGGAGTGCATCCCTTGCCAGAGCAGCTCCGAGTCGATCTTTACTCCCAGATCCCCTGCTTCGGCCTTGCGCAGGATTGTCGAGCCGACCGCGGCGAATTGGGAACCCTGCCCCAGATTGTTGATGAACCCGGTTATCTCCGTTTGGGACTTACGTCCATCCGCCTTGCCCACCGAGAGTTCGGCAAGCGTCGGATAGCCGGTCCAATCTAGCGATGAATGCACGGGATGGTCCTGCAGTACTGTGCCCTTGAAGGTGGGTAGACTCGTCGAGCTGACGGTGATCTCTTTGAGATGGGTGTGCAGCACCAGCCGGTCGATGCGCTCATAGCCCTCGTCAGGGACCTCGTCGCGGTGCAGCGTCGAGACGTGCATTCCCGGACGGAGCCAGTTGGGATCGACGAAGGGCTGGCGGGAGTTGGTCGCCGTCATGAGCAGGTCGCAGCCCTGGACTGCCTCCTCTGCCGATCCAAACGGGGTCACTCTTATTGCGAGCTGTTGCTCCATCTCTTCGCAGAATGACTGCCTGTGCTCCTTGTTTGGGCTGTATACCCTTACTCGTCCAAGCTTTCTCAGATGGCTGAGCGCGATAAGGTGGGCACGGGCTTGGCCGCCTGATCCAAGTACCGCAACGGTCTCGGTGTCATGGCGGGCGAGAAGATCGTCGCCCAAAGCGCTGGTCGCGCCGACCCGCATCCGTTGGATGACGCCGTCCTGCATGATGGCCTTCAGCTCCCCATTTTCGAGACTGAACAGAGCCACCATGCCGAACCATTTTCCGGGTACCTGAGGCTCCTTTTCACGGCGGAGGTAGCCGGCCTGGGCGGTGAATTTCACCAGATCGGAAGAGAGTCGTAGGGCCACGAGGCCCCCTCCCACGTAACCGCCCACCATGGTCTTGAGGTAGTGGGCACGGCCGATAAACGACTCCGAGCTCTCTTCGTCCGCGGTGGATAAAAGGGGATGATGGACGTCGCTTCTTGGAGTGCCAACGGAGATGCCCTGCCCCATTTCAACGTAGAGCTCGCGGAGAGCCTCGATTACTTCAGGCATTGTGATCAACTGTGCGACATCTTCATTTCTGAGATACCGAACCATAACACGCATCCTCCTTGCGATTCGAGCAGTAAAGAGGTCTTTTGCAGCGCTCGGCCAACTGGTGTTCCAAGGTACCAATGGTTGTCACCGGCGGCTTTTCGACATCACAATAGCAGAGGTCGATAACTGGATTTGGAAGTTTTGCCTCCAAATGATCTAGCGGCTGGTTTTTGAGTAGTATTCGCTTCTGGACTACGATCAGCTCCACAGGGTCTATCGTCTGAGGCTGATATCTTCATCGAGGGGGAATCGAG
>JAJYVK010000231.1 GCA_021792075.1 Actinomycetes bacterium
TTCCGAAGTCCAGTCGCACCAGGAACGATAGCGCTTGAGCACTGACTTGGAGCACGTCCAAATACGCCGATCCGATGGTTGTGTGTTGGGTGGGCTGTAATGGGCGAACTTGGGTCTTCATTCTGTTAGGCGCAATGTTTAAGAATCATCATTACGGACCACCTGCTCCTGGGCATTCAACTGCAATCTCTAGACCCGTCGATGGGCAACAGCGTCCGCCGAAAGTTGGAGAGCGGAACTGATTCGGCACAAATCGAAGCTCTAAGGCCGAATTGTTGCCATGCCTACGTTGTTGACATATAAGCCTTTAGCTTTGCTTATTACCGTAAGAAACCGAGTATTACTTGTGCATTTGTAGTTCTTAAAACGAAGGTGTCACACGTCCTCTCACTAGCTCGTTTATCCGCCGTCGAAAATCGAGAGGCAACATTCCCAAGAGCAAAGAACAGATTTGCCGAGGGCATCGCATCCGCAGACTCGGTGATTGTGGAGGTTAGCAGATTTATGAATCAGCTCAGTATAGTAAAGCGATTTGCTGAGATTTTGACGAGGCTACATTCCGGATCCGAGGCAACTGAGCAGGATCCTCACGCGCTACTAGTCGCATATTTGACGAGAAGACGGAACTGCAAAGGGGTCAAGTGCGGAGAAAGCTATGAGGCAAATCTGGGTGAAAGGTGGTCACGTCGATCGCAACCGTTCGGATTTGGCAGCCTTTTGCGGAACACGGTGCTTGCTTTGATGATGGTTGCGTGGATCGGCGGAAACCCAGCGTTGGCACAATTTCTGAGCGGCATCGAGGGGACGGTTACAGATTCCACCGGCGCAGCGATTCCAGGCGCCAAGATCACGATAACCAACACCAGACTCGGCGTAACGCAATCAGCCACCTCTAATGGGGCGGGATATTTCCACTTCAGTAGTATTGCGGCCTCCACTTACAACATTGTCATCCAGAAGACGGGCTTTCAAACTTGGCGGCAGGAAGGTCTCGTCGTTCAGGTGGGCCAGACACGCACCGTGGCGCCAACGCTGAAGGTGGGAACCGTTGCCCAGCAAGTGACGGTCTCAGCGACGGCAGCTGCCATAAACTTAACTTCACCCAGAACAGGAGCCGTTATCTCAAGCCGCACGGTGAGGTCCACTCCACTCACAGGTCAGAACGTCTATGCGCTCGCCGCATTGTCCCCAGGAATGACTGGCAGCGCAGTCAACTCAGCGGACAACTATACCAATGAATACGCGATTAACATTAATGCGGCTGGGCTCCGGCAGGAAGATAATGGATATCAAATTGACGGAGCGTTCACGGATACGCCGTCTCGTGGTGGCGGTACGTCCATATCTCCGAACCCGGAAATCGTACAGTCTATCAATGTTCAAACGAACAACTTCTCGGCTGATAAGGGGCGTAACGGCGGGGCAACCGTCGATGTATTCACTAAGTCCGGCACGAACCAGGTTCATGGTGCGATTGATTATTACTTCTTGAACAACAATATGCAGTCCCGAACCGAATTCCAGACTGCTGTACCGCAATTCACACGCAACGAGATCGGGGCAGCTCTCGGCGGGCCAATCATCAAGAGCAAGTTGTTCTATTTTGGAGCCATCGACGTTTTGCGTTCCAGCACCACGAGTGCATATCAGACGACAGTCGAAACACAGCAGCTAGATAATTGGGTCCAAACTAATCTTCCTAATACGCTGGCGGCGAAGATCCTGCAAGCGGCTCCGCCTCAACATTTTCCCACCACAGGAATTGAAACCGTCTCACAAGTTGAGGCTAGTACACCTGGCTATTTTGCTCCTCCCGCAGGGTTACCGTCCG
This sequence comes from Actinomycetes bacterium, assembly GCA_021792075.1. Classification (GTDB taxonomy): domain Bacteria; phylum Actinomycetota; class Acidimicrobiia; order Acidimicrobiales; family Acidimicrobiaceae; genus SCQM01. The sequence continues at coordinate 1,832 of JAJYVK010000231.1, forward strand.
ATTTACCGGCACTCGGTACAACCAATATCAACTATTCGGTGCCAAAAAACGGTTACCAATGGAGCATTCGCGGCGACTATTACAAGGGAAGTCATGATCGCTTCTATGCAGAGGTGATGCGGACGCTCTATACCTCAGAAGGAACCACAGCTCGCCCAGCGTTGAATAACGCAACCAAAGGCAGTTCAGACTTTGTGAACGTAGACTGGACTCACACGTTCTCTCCAAATCTCCTCAATGAAGCTGGCGCCAGCATGATCCGACCGTACGGGCAGAACGGCGCAACAAGCACGATGTACATACCTTACATCAATGTGACCGGTATGAATGGGTTTGCCAACTGGGGGCCGGGTAACTTCACCCAGTCCACCTATGGGTGGCGAGATATGCTCACCGCAGTCATTCAGAACCACACGTTCAAAGTTGGATTCAATCAAGACAATATCAGAGAAGCGGATCAGCAGAGTGGTGCATTTGATCGGCCAACCTACAATTTTAATAGCCTGATCGACTTCATTCAGGACAAGGCAACGTCGGAGTCCGGAACGCCGGTTGATCTTCTAACCCACAAAGAAGCTCCATACGCACGTAGATATCGCGAATTGTACACTGGGGCCTACGCGCAAGATGATTGGAAAGTGAGCCCGCGCTTAACCCTGGATCTGGGCGTCCGCTTTGACATGATGTCAAATTTCTTTTCCATCTATTCTCCCCAACTGACGAACTTCACATTCGGAGCTGGAACCACCTATTTCCAGCAAATCGCGAATGGAAAGGCTGGATTGCAGCCAAGCCCGCATGTTCTTAATCACAATCTATGGTACTTAACGCCGCGCGTGGGTTTTGCATGGGATGTGTTTGGGAATGGGAAGACTGCACTTCGTGGCGGAGTCGGCATGTTCGAAAGTCAACCTCCATATCTTCATATTACGGATATTACGGCAGGTAATTTGCCCAACATATACACTCCATCAGTCAGTGTGTATCAGGGGACGACTCCCGTCTTCCAGTTGTGTAGCCCACCCTCCGGTTTCACGGAAACCTGCCCAGTATTGGATACAAGCAACGTGGTGCTGAATTCGCATGGTGGTATCGTGGGCCAGCGGGCAAATCTGGGCGGCTATTCTCCAAATTACAAAATGGAGCAGATTGAAGAGTGGACGTTGAGCGTTCAGCAGCAACTACGTCCAAACCTGATAGCAGAGCTGAATTATTCTGCTTCAGCGGCACATCATCTTCCGGTCTACAACAACGACATCAATCGATTCCCTGGAGATCTCATTCAAAATAAAGGACAGTTGACCCGGTTGAGTCCATATTTCGGTGCGATCACCTATGCAACATCGGACGGCAATTCGCTCGGCAATTATGGGTCGGTACTCCTGAGACAAAGTTACTCTCATGGTTTCTCGTTGCAAGGCATTTACACCTACGGTAAAACTCTGGATGAGATCAGCAATGCCGGTTCACTCGACGGCGGATCAATCACGACCGTCACATCTGTGATTCAGAATGGAAATCTTCGGGCGCAACGTGGTCGTGCCGACTTCGATATTCGGAATCAGTTTACGGCGGATGGTACTTGGACGTTACCCGATCATTACCGAACTTCATTTGAACGTAACTTGCTAGGGGGATGGGAACTGAGCGGGGTGTGGGTTTTGCAGTCGGGATTACCCTTCACCGTATATACGAGTGCCCCATTTGATCCTGTATTCAATTCGAGCGGTCAAGTCGTCGGGAACAAAGGCGGTGACTACAATGCAGACGGATATAACTATGACGTCCCTGATGTTCCGTCCTTTGGAAGTAGTATCAGCGGACAGTCTCGCAGAAAATATTTAGACGGGTTGTTTCCAGCGTCAGCCTTCCCAGCACCCCCGCTCGGAAAAGAAGGGGACCTGGGGCGCAACACGTACAACCAGCCTGGATACAATAATCTGGACTTTACCCTCGCTAAGATCTTCACTACGCGATTCTTTTTCGGAGACAAGCTGCACATGGAGGCAAGGGTTGAAGCGTTTAACCTTTTCAACCGTCCAAATCTGACTGGAGTGACCTCAGATCTGTCGAGTCCCCTGTTTGGACACTCGACGAACCAATTACCCGCACGAAGCATACAACTCCACTTCCGCGCTCGGTTCTGATAGCGACGCGCGGAGGGTTCTCCTGAGCGCTGGATCAAGTGTATTTCCGTTGATCCAGCGCTATTTGTAATCATGTCGCACAGTTTCTCAAAGCCCTAGTGGATGCTGAGTTCGCAGATGCTGTGGGCGCCGGGACGACTCACGAATATAGAGGGAAGAATGAGAAGCGGAATTTCAGGAAAACAGATCATTGGTGTGGTGGCAGGGCTGGCACTTACTGCATGCGGTGCATATGGGCAGCAGGGATCGGTGGCTGCGCGGGCAAACGGTGTGAGTGTAGAGCATGGTCGCGTGGTGATTACGAAGGATCACACGACGATGGTGCTGGAGCCGTATGCGCC
>JAJYVK010000232.1 GCA_021792075.1 Actinomycetes bacterium
TGATCGTGGTCTATGGAACTCAGGCCGCAATGGGGCCGACTCTTGCATCGACGCTGAACGATATTTTCGGAGTCAATGTCCCAGGTACCTGGGGCGCCAACGAGTCCGCCTCTTCCTCTTCGACCAATCCGCCAGCCAGCTCAACTACGGCCACGATCTCCTCTCTTTTGAGCCAGGCTCAGACACTGTACAATCAGGCCCAAGCGGATCTGAAAGCGGGCAATCTTGGTTTGTACCAATCTGCGATCAACCAAATGGCATCGCTTCTGGCCCAGGCCCAGGCGCTGGCTTCAGGCTCTGCAACATCGACCACAACTCCGACGACAACTACCACGACTACCGTTCCGGCTGGTGCTGGAGCTGCCTAATTGGCACGAAGTGTGCGGGGTCAGTTCGAAATCGACTACAGTGGGAAGAGTTCATCGCGGGGTGGAGCAGTCTGGTAGCTCGTCGGGCTCATAACCCGAAGGTCATAGGTTCAAATCCTATCCCCGCCACCGAAGAGTATGCAGGTCAGAGTCGGTCTTTAGGGGCCGACTCTTCTGTTTCTCAAATAGCCATCCCTACATTCATCCCTACAACGGTGTATGATTGATTTTATGAAGGGAACCAAACGCAAGCGGCGTGAAGGAGTTTGGGAGCTACGGGTCTACGTAGGACGTGATCCAGGCACAGGAACGCCACGCCAAATCTCGAAGACCTTTTACGGTGGTTCACGTGGTGCCGATGATGCTCTTCGGGCCTTGATCCAAGACCAAGCACCTTCTCGGACCGATGGACTTGGTGTCACAGTAGGACAGCTTTTCGACAAGTGGCTCGAAGAGTGCGAACGGCTTGACCTCTCTCCAACGACGCTTAGGACTTATAGAGCACAGCTCAACCGCAATGTCCGGCCACGCCTTGGAAAGCTCCCACTCGGGAGACTTACCGCCAAGCACCTTGATAATCTCTATGGCACCATGAAGACCGATGGACTCTCACCAAAGACTATCCGCAATCATCACGCCATAATCTCCTCAGCCTTACACCAGGCCGTCCGTTGGGGATGGGTTCGCCAGAACGTAGCCGAGCTTGCTAAAGCGCCGAAAGTCTCTCAGCAACGAGTCGAAGCCCCATCGGTCGAGGTAGTCCGGACTGTTATAGAAACAGCTGAAATGCGTGATCCCAGACTTGCACCGCTACTCATGCTCGCGGCTCTAACTGGCATGCGCCGTGGTGAGCTGTGCGCTCTTCGTTGGTCGGACATCGATCTCGACTTGGGTCAGATAGAGGTCTCACGTTCTCTGGTTGTGGTTCCCGGAGGACTTGCAGAAAAGACCACCAAGACTGATCGTTCAAGGCGAGTTTCGCTCGATCCCGTTGGCGTGGCACTTCTCACCCAGCATCACGCAAAGACAACCGGCTGGGCAAAGGAGGCTGGGGTAGTTTTGCCAATCGATGCTTTTGTATTTTCACCGTTCGTTGAGTCCACGACTCCGTTTCGGCCAGATAACGTTACGAACTTCTTCATCAGGGTGCGTGATGCCGTTGGTGCTCCCCGAGTACGCCTCCATGATTTGAGGCATTTTACAGCTACGCAACTTATTGGCGCAGGAGTCGATGTCCGTACTGTGGCGGGAAGGCTAGGACATAGCGACCCATCGGTTACCCTACGCGTCTACAGCCACTTCATTGAAGAGCGAGATGTTGCAGCTGCTGCAATTATGGGACAAGTGCTTTCACCGACGAAGGAGCCAACAACAGAGATTCCCGCAGGATCAGCGGTCAGAGATGTGTGAGGCGAGATTATTAGGAAATACCCGAAGTGAGGTTACTGTAATTGTTGTTCGTCGGCACTATTTAGCAACCGCTCCAGCGCCACTTTGGGAACAAGAATGCGACGTCCTATCCGGATAGATGGAATCTCGCCTCGAGTTACTGCTTCATAGGCGAAGGCTCGCGACAGGCCGAGGATTTCAGCCGCCTCTTCAACGGTGAGTGTTGAACGCCGCTGCGCCGGAGATAGCACCTTCAGCTCTTGAGCCTTTGTGGTACAAAGGTATTCTTTCCTTTGTAGCTCTGACATGTTTTGTTTCAAATCTTGCGGATCATAACAAACTGAATCGCCCGGTAAACCTTTACTGGTCATAATGGAGGTTCCTCACTCGAAGGTTCCGCGATTGGGTCACTTATCTTGGCATCACCCAGCCCCATAAGATCAATGCACTGCGCTTCTCTCGCGAGTATTCGAGATTCCGCCTTGTGCTGAGCACCAAGTTCTGTAAGCCACAGATCTCCGCTATTCCACCATCCGGTTCCAACCCATTTCCAATTGCTGATTATTTGGCGGTTTTGGTGCTTGACGTCAGGTATAGAAGACCTCCTTATTTGCCAAGCTTGGCGTTCGGCTCGCAAGTAGCCAAAGGTGACTGAGTAATGCCGGGACTTCGTAATACAGTGGCCCCTAAAGCCGAGCGTGTGTGCCCACGCCCTTAGTCGTCGCGAGGCCAGTTCAGGCCGTCCGCCAAGATCCCATGCTGTCTCAACCATTCGGCGCAGATGGCCCGTGACTCCTCTTTGGTCAAGATCGCTAAGACTGTGCAACCTCCGGTCCAACGCACCATTGTCATCTGTGGATTTGGTTACGTATTTTGCTATATAGTTTGCAATTGTTCTTGAGCGCATGCCAGAAGTTGGTTCTGAAGTGTTGTGGGTATCCCTAGAAGCAATCTCGGAGATGTACTCTTGTTCATTCGAAATCACTCGTACATCTAGCTGAGGACCCCAGCGCACAAATCCGGAGATACCACTAGGGTAGGGAACCGAAACTTTAGCCACCGCTGAGGTGATGGCGCTTATGAGCATTGATATGTCAACAGCCCGGGGTAGTCTTTCGAGGTTTTTAGTGGCCGAGTCAATGCGGATTACCGCATGAAGGTGGACTACACCGCGCCGCTGGTATTCTGCAACTTTGGCGAAGGAAAGCCTGAACCGCTTTGAAAAGGCTGATTGGCTCATTCCAAGTAGCTGTGCCAGCTCTCGTTTTGTGTAGATCGTGGTGCGACGCCACAGCTCTGAACAGAGCGAATTCCAAAGCACGGCGCGTCTGTAGTCGTAACATTTCATGCAAAGTGGTTCCCCGACAATCGGGTCATCATCGGAGTGGGCCTTATTGCACCCGAGTGCCTGTCCGTGTGAGCAATGTTTTTGTTTTTTTACTCGCTGGCATCCGCCAGAACCATTGTTGGCCCGGTGCACTTTTCCAAAACTGGGAGCTGTGAAAGTTGCAAATACCATTGGATGATTGGCAACAGCGTTTGGAATGCCTTTTCCACCAGATAATCCAGAACGAATCAACATTCGTGCATCTGCTGCATAAACAGAGGCGCATGACGGACAGAGTGTCGCTCGTCGGGTTCCGCATGCTTTTAGAAGCACCCCAGATGGTTCTGTGTCACTCGAATAACTCGAGGTGATTTCCCCGCTTGATAGATCAACCGTAGTCGACATACCGGCCAGCCGGATTGGATGGAAGCACCAGCCACATCTTTCGCCCTGACCACGAAACTGTTCGAAGTTCTCTGTATTCTGCATCCTGTAGAGCAATCCAGCCAACACGTCTTCGTCAGGCAGCGACACTGTGTGAAGGTTTGTCACTGGTCCGACCCTTCATCGCCCTGATCAACGTTGTGCCGCAGATTGAACGCACGTTTTGCAATTGCAACGATGTCCTCATATTTCAGTTCAAAGGTGCGAAGCAGCACAGGAATCCCGCCTTCGTGTAGCAAAAAGCCCACTCCGCGCTTAGCCGGATCAATTTCAGCTGCTGAATATCCCCTGGTTGCCCAGCCAGATCCGAGAATTGTGTCACTTGCATCTTTGGTGGTGCATCTCATGGCCCAGCGGAATCCGAATAGGTCTCGCAGCGATGATGGAACCACGTCAACCGAGGGCTTTTGCGTGGCTGCAACTACTATTACACCCGCTGCCCGCCCTCTCGCCAAAAGATCCCGTAACAAATCGGAGAACCTTTGGGCTGCTTTTTTGTCAGGATGGGAAACATAAAGCGCCAGCTCGTCTATAACCACCAGATGGAGTGGCAAGCCATCGCCTTTGACGACTTTTTCAACCTCGTAGTCGAGTAGTTTTTGATAGCGAAGTTCCATCTCTGCACGCAGCGCTTCAAGTGCAGTGATTGCTTTATCGATTTCCATGCCAACGAAACTGTGGGCACATTTGCGCCAGGGAGCAAGTTGAACCATTTTGCCGTCAAAAAGCCAGAGTACAACGGAGGGGTCGAGTGCTGCAGCCGTTAGAAGGGACCAGAGTAACACGGA
>JAJYVK010000233.1 GCA_021792075.1 Actinomycetes bacterium
GGGGAGACGCGGACCCCCTGGTAATGATGCCCGATCCGGGTGTCGCCTTCCCCGTCCCCGATCCAGCAACGACGTTCCACGAGGGCCGGTGGGCATCGATGCTGACCCTATTTTTCAGGTGTCCCCGCCGCTTCCGCCGAAACCGCCTCGGCAGTAGTGGCAGAACCTCGCCGCCTGACTCATCATGTTACGGACTGGCCATACACCAGATTTGATTTTATCTCCCTCGTCCGATATTCCGGAGCCAGTCAGTAAAACTAACTGAGTGCTATTCGGTCATGGATGGTTGTGAGAGGAAGGCTGGGGGAAAAAGCCTCGCGCCCGGCTCAGGTCGAGAGGTGGCGCCCATGTGAGTATGTTTCCCCGGAAGCGAGTCAGTGCCCGACAGTAATCAATGGTCGCATTGGCATAGCGCGCGAGTGCCGGGCCACGCCCCGGCCAGCTCAAGGAGAGCTTTCGATGTCGCAGATAACGTCCCCAATCCAATCGGACCAGTTGGGATGCCAAGGCTGGACCCGTAGTTAATGAGTCAGCATATTGATGTGTAAGAAAATGGACGAGTGCGTGACCATACCGCTGATGCATGAAAGGTGTATAGAGGCTCCGTCGAACCGTTGGGGGTAACTCGGAAGAGTCTCCCACCAAAGCGGCGTCGGCAGCTGCCACCCAGGCAGAAATGTCTACATCGCCTTTAAGGTGGCGAAGGCGCAAATCTTTTTCTGATGGTCTGGGGAGATCGCCGTATTTCCATTCGCCAACAACCAGAATGGTTTGGAACAGCTGGGTGATTGCATAAAGATTGCTCACCTCGACAGATTCGAGTTTGTGAGGAGATCGCTCGGGATTAACCATGTAAGCTATTCTCACCGGAAGGGCATACTTCGAACGTACTGTTCCTTGGTAGCGATAGTGGCCAGGCGCTCGCAGCAGAAGCTTGAAATCAACTGGCATCGGGGTTCGCCCCAGAAGATAGGCATCCACCAGATACAGTCGTTTCATCATAACCCGCCAGTGCAGCAGCGCAGGACTTAACTGTCCGCCTCTCGCTGTTGTCTCACGTACCAACAGCACACGTCCTTTCTGCCATTGAGCCGCAATCCGTGGGTCTGCCCGGATCACCCATTGCCAGTTGTGGTAGTGCCCCTCGAACTGTAAAACAGGAGGAACGTTTCGGGATATTGGCCTCTGCCCCGGTCCTGGTAGGATAACTTCCTTATAGTGGACCGCAAAGACGGGGCGTACCGAAACCCCCCGAATAGATACATGGGTTCCCGGTTCATGATTGGCTTGAGCTGCCCGGATGCTCTCGCCGGTCGGCGGGAAACTGATTCGAATGCAACCGCTCAGTGCCAAACCGGCGGCCACCAGTAACCCTGCCTTCAAGCAGGCCTTCCTGTTTTCCTGTTTCAGGATCCGAATCACGGGCTAGACTAGAGTCTGTTGACATTTAACGTCATCATACGCTCCCAACACTCTGATCGGGTTGGGCGCTGGATGCGGAGACTGCTACGCAATGAGCAATGGGAACGGGTCGCGCCGATGCTGCCCGGCAAAGCGAGCGATCCGGGCCGAACGGGAGGCGATAACCGCCTGTTCGTGGAGGCGGTGCTGTGGATTGCGCGCATCGGGGCACCGTGGCGAGACTTGCCCGAGGAGTTCGGACCCTGGAACAGCGTGTACGTGCGGTTCGCACGCTGGTCGAGGAGCGCAGTCTGGGAGCGCGTGTTCAGCGAGCTGGCCAAAGATGCCGACTTCGAGCAAGTCTTGCTTGACTCCACCATCGTCCGAGCCCACCCGCACGCAGCGTGGGCTCGGACAAAAACGGTCCGCAAGCGCCCGGGCGATCGCGCGGAGGATTGAGCCCGAAAATCCACGCGCTGGTGGAAAACATGGGACAGCTCGGCAGCTTGCACTCACCGGCGGTGAGGTGCACGACGTGACTGAAGCTTGCGGATTGCTCGTGGAGATAGAGGCCAAAGCGGTCATCGCCGACAAAGCTTTCGACTCCGACGAGTTGATCAGCTTCATTCGCGAGGGCGAGGCCAAGGCGGTCATTCCGGCGCGCTCGAACCGGATCAGCAAGCACCGCCTGGACCGCAAGCGCTACCGCGATCGTAATCGGATCGAACGATTCTTCTGTCGCTTGAAGCATGTTCGTTAGATCACCACGCGCTACGACCAGCTCGCGCAGCGCGATGCCTCCTTCGTCGCGCTCACCGCCGCCGTCGTGTGGCTGGGCGCCTGCAATGGTTGAATGTCAACAACCCCTAGTCTCTACTCCAGGAAACACATGGGCTTCATATTTTGGGATGGGTGGCCGGATCAGCATGTGCATCCGAATTGCATCGGGTTTTCGTCGAATCCGCAGAAGTTGGCGCTTAATCCACCTGTTGCCATTGGGGAAGTTAAAGTCAAATCTGGTGTATAGCATCCTCGGTGTCCTGCATCGAGTTCAGGCGGCGTGGGTCCACCGATGCGTGGGTCAGCCGGAAGGTTGCGCCAAGGATAAAGGATGAAGACAACGGTGCCCAGCGCTAGGCGCCTGCAGTTGAATCGATGACAGGACCCGGGGATCATTTCACTGACGACCGGGATTCCTGAGCCACAGGCCAGAATCGCGTATGTGCCACCTGGCGAATCGGCATGTGGCCGCGAGCGATATCGCCTGAAAATCGGGTGAAGCCGCGGCAATAGGCGAGGACCTGGTTCATGACCGGGTAATCCGTCATGGGGATCCGGACATGCCACGCCCCTACAGTCGCCGGAGCCACGCGTCCGAGATATCGCGCAAGATCACGTCGAAGGAGGGCTGGCCCCCAAATGGCATCCGTTTTATACTGAACGACTGAGCCCAAAACGGCGCTGAGCGTGTTGATATTGGGCAACTGTATGGCGAGTGTGTATGAGCGTCCCGCCAAAAGCGCCAGCTTCGTCGCAAGCATCCAGCACGTACTATTCGCTTCGTCTTTTAGCTCTCTGATGCCCGGTGATGAAGACTTGGGCCCTGAGGTGTAATGGGCCGCGTACTCAAAGTGCTGGAGCTCATAGCCGACGATGCTGACCACATGGACAAAAGCCCGTTCACGTTTCTCCTGATTGTTGATGTCCGTACCCAGAGCCGTGGGATAAGGGAAGGTAAACACCGCAGGAACGGCTCGCTGAGATCTGCGCGTGACCCAGGTTTTGATGAACGGAATCCCTGGGGGGATCAGGTTGACCCTCAGAGAGAGTGGCAAAGGCTGTTCGTCCAGCAAATAATCCATCACTTGGAATAAGCGTACGAACGCGGACTTCCAGCGCAATGGAATGCAATGCTTGCTCGGGCACGCGTATGCCGCCGGACCGGACTGCCCGCGAACCCACGAGGCCGCTACATCAGGGGTGGCCCAAATCCGCCAACGCCAGCTCCGGTATGCTCCGTCGGTCAGAAGACGCTCATCACGCAGCTCATCGCGCTGCGCTCCCGCGGGGCGTGTACTGGGACCCCGGATTTCAGAGTAGGAGCGGGTCTCGTAAGGCGGCTTTACTCGGAGCGGTGCAAGGCCGTAAACGTGCTTGAGAGAACCCGCTGAGGTGAGTCCCTTGGGCATATCGGGAACAACGACTACGCATCCTGCCAAGAAGATACACCCGGCCAACAGTCCCATCACACGCCGGAAACAGCGCTTCCTCAGGAAGGCCTTCTCAAAAATCCTCGAATCTCTCACATCACATTGGTACAAATGGGGCATGGGTGAATGGCACCGCGGGTTCGAGTTGAAAGTGCAACCGTGAGTGAGGTTCTGGTGTGGAAGAATACCTCATCGGGGGTTCGGAAGCCCAGTCGCTTTCGGGGGCGGTGATTGAGGCGCTCAGTGGCTGATCGGCCGCTGCGCCTCTTGGCCCCGGTCGCCCCGGGTTACGGCGAATCTCCCGCGAAATCGTCGATGGTTCCACCCGAAGTTGTTCGGCCATCTCGGTCTAGTTCCACCCGGCTTTGCGGTCGGCGTCAATCGGGTATCGTTGCTCCTGGGTGAGCTGCGTGTAGTGCTTCATCGGTCTTCCCTCGACGGGCTGGTCGGGCAAGCCACGACCCGACCGCAGCTCGCCCACCCGGCCCGCTAGCGATGTTGCACTTCGAAGTTGAATTCACCTCTTGAAGTAGACCACCTTGACCAGTTGACCCCGATTCATGAACCATTCCGACACGGGATGGCCGTGATCAGTCACCTCGAGTGTATAGCGGCTCCTCGCCGGGGGCAGCTTAGAGAAAAGGCGATTGAACCGGTTCGGGTCCCCGAGATGCAGTTGGTCGGTCTGGCATTCATAGTA
>JAJYVK010000234.1 GCA_021792075.1 Actinomycetes bacterium
ACTGCAGGTGGAGGTTTATCCATGACTGTGCTGGCAAGTCCGTCGCGTTGATCTGTCTCACGCCAATGATTACCGGCGTCTGGGTTCCGTTTAGGACATAACGATCCACTGCCAAGCCATTGAAGTGATAGTAAGAGCGGATGTCTTGGAGCTTGTTGAAGGTCTGGACAGGAGTTGTTGGATCCCAGAGCCTTGTGGCGGCCAGAGTTGGTGCATCCGTTGCCAGAGTTGCACCACTTATCGTGCTGGTGTAATCGAATGGCTGCTGAGTGACATTGTTTATCCCCATTGCAAATCGAGTGGCCGTAATATTGCGTTGGATATACGGCGATTCTTTCGTGATCTGTGATGGCTGCACAACAAACTTTTGGACTATCGCCGGATAGATGCCTCCCAGGATGATGGAGATAAGTCCCCATAGCCCGACAGCCACAGCGGGCAACATCCAACCTCGCCGTCGAATGTTTACAAGCAGGATGATCGCTGAAACAACTGAAATGAAAAGTAAAAGTGTCAGTGCTGGCAGCACCGCGTGGATATCGGTATAGCCGGCTCCATTCACGTAGGCATCGGTGGCGTTTACCAACTTGTACTTTTGCAGGTAGTAACCGACCGCCTTTATAACGGCCATCAAAGCCAAAATGAAGGACAAATGGGCTTTGACCGCCGGGCTGACGCGCGAGTGTTTCCCCTGCAATCTAATCTCGCCGTTGAAGTAATTCATTGCGGCCACTGCCAAAAAGACGACCAGGAGCGCGAGAAAGCTCCACGACACCAGAAATGAGAGAAAAGGCAGTCGGAAGACATAGAAAGAGGCATCTTTGTGAAACTGAGGATCGCTCCAGCCGAAAGGCACGGAATTGGAGAACAGTATCCAATTTTTCCACTGGCCCGAAGCTGGCGTGCCTACGACAATTGCCAGGAAAGCGGAGACAAGTATCAGGGTGAGCCGTGGAAATCTTCCTGTAATCGATCGAACTCGAACAGAAAGATCGTCGTTACCGGTACCCGAAAGTGGGGTCGGTGAATGCAGCCTTTTAGCGACGTCAAGATTGGCATAGACGAGAACGAAGGAAACCAGACCGAAAACAATTGCAAGTCCCACCTTGTCAAGCAAGATGCCCTTCCAGACTTCTGTGAAATGAACGTTTGAAAACCAAAGAAAATCGGTATAGAAGACTGCAATGCTCCTAAGAGACAGTGCAATAATGGCGACAACAACGACTACAACGAAGATGATCAACCGTCTTTTTGACACACTTCTTCTCTGCGGAGGCAAATCAGCTGGAATTCTCATTGAAACGACAATAGGGGAAAAATGGCGCGAATAGTCATCTAGTCATGTTGGCGAATGCCGAGGCTGGAATTGGCAGCGGCTAAACCGATATTGGGGAATCGCTTGGCAACTGGTGAAGATTTTGTGAAACGGCGTCATAGTAAGCTTCCCCCAATGTGCTCATCAGATCAACCGCGGTTCAGCGTCGTCATCCCGGCATTCAACGAGGAGAGTTACCTGGCCGCCACGCTTGTTTCGCTCGCAGACCAGGACTTTGAAGGCGATTATGAGGTGATCGTGGTGGACAACAACAGCACCGATAATACCGCCCGCATTGCCAAGGCTCATGGTGCCCGAGTTGTTTCAGAACCGCGTCCGGGAATATGCCAGGCTCGGCAAACGGGGACGGAAAACAGTCGAGGGGAGATCGTTGTATCTACTGATGCTGACACCACCTTCCCAATATCGTGGCTGTCCAGCATTGACCAGGCTTTTTTGGCGCGGCCTTCTTGTGTCGCCGTAGCAGGTCCCTGCAGGTTTTCAAACGCTCCTTGGTGGGGAACCATCTATCCACGAGTGCTTTTCAGTGCGGTGTATGTTTTTGCCTTTCTGACCGGTTGGGTTCTCTATGTCACAGCCACGAACATTTCGTTCAAGAGGGAGGCTTGGGACGGCTACGATACCAGGTTGACCCAGGGAGGAGATGAGCTTGATCTGCTCAGACGCTTGCGTCGCCGAGGAAAGGTTGTCTTTATCCGATGCAACTCGACCATGACCTCGGCTCGACGTCTGCAGAGGGGGCTAGCCTATAACCTCTTCGTCACCTTCTTCTATTACTATGCCTTTGCCTACCTCTTGAATCGCATCACCGGTCGTACACTTTTGCAAACCGCACCCGCCTTTCGCTCCGAGAAAAGCTCGCTAAGAGCTCCCCTGAATTTACGCCTCGCAACCTTTGCCGCCGGGATGTGGGGGCTATTTCTCATTTTCGCAGCCGTATCCATGGTGCTTCTTAGAGGAGATCTTGTACAAGGTGCCGAAGCTGTTGCCTCTGTCCTAAGAGTACCGTTCCTGGTACTCCGATGATTTTCGGGGCTGGTGGAGCGGGATTAGTTGCAGCGTCGGGACTCGCGTATTGGATTTTCATGTCTCCATATTCGCAATTGTCTGGCGACTTCCACTACAAAGGTACGGAATCAGAGCGGGTGGTTGCTTTGACTTTTGACGACGGTCCCAATGAGCCGTTTACCTCGCAGATTGCAGATTTGCTACATTCGCGAGGAGTCAGGGCTACATTTTTTCAAGTGGGGCTTTGCGTCGAGCGCAATCCAGAGGTGACGCTACGTTTAATAAGAGAAGGCCACCTCATCGGAGGCCATTCGTACACTCACCGATTCCGCCACCTTCTCCGCTGGTCCACCCAGCGCGAAGACATAGAGCAAGGTCAACAGAGACTGACGACACTACTCGGTCGGCAACCGGCTCTGTTCCGTCCCCCCTGGCTATTTCGACATTCCTCGATGCTACGTACTTTGAGGTCCCAAGGTATAGAACCGATCTCCGGAGAGTTCGCACACATCCTTGAAGTCTTTCAACCTCGCCCTGAGAGGATCGCCCGACGGGCTCTGGCAAAGGTAAGACCTGGCGCAATCCTGATCTTCCATGATGGTTTCAATTCTAGGACCGGGCCACGAGGACGGACTGTCGAAGCGTTGAAGCTGGTTGTCGACCGTCTTCTCAGTGATGGCTGGAGTTTTGCCACAGTTGACGAACTACTCGGAATACCCGGTTATCACTCGCTGGAAAAGAGCGAACTCGACTAGTCCCCGCTCCCAAGTTTGCTTGTGGCTGAATGCTTATAACCATCCGGTCCGCATTTCCAATAGATGTGACTACTTTGAACTGCTCTGTCTCAGATTCCGAAGACACTCAAAGCACCCTGACGACAAGTTTTACCATTGACAACTTGAGAACCTCGAGTCTTCTGTTATAGGTGCTGGTCCCGGAAGCAGCCTTTCAAGCAAAATTCACGTCGCGCTTTTCGATCTCAACTCCAACAACCCCGACAGCGCCAAGTCGATGATTTGGGGCTTTGTTCGTGCGCAGTCCGGCTAAAAGATAAGCAAAAATTCAGCCAGTAGAGGCAGTACATTTCGGTTCTGCAATTACAAGAAGGAAATAGAGGGGCTCATGGGTGGTCAAGCTGCGTCGAGACAAGATGAATTGGCAGTTCTCATCGGTCAGGCCGGAGAGGGCTCAAAACGTCTCACCGCTTGGCTCAATGACTTTCTCAACTGACGAATCAACGTTCGCACAAGCGATCCTTATTCATTTCCGGTGCGATGCTAAATCAATCAAAAAGATATGACTCTCCACCGACGAGCTATACACTGAAAAAAGCGGCGCTCACACCACGCATTGGCAGATTTTCAGCGAGGGTGGGCGGCAAAAATGGAAATGCGCGGCAAATTTTGGCAGGAAAATTCATGACCGTTGCCGCAGAGATGAGATCATCACCCGAGATGCCTGCTGAAACCGTCGAATTGCACTAGGCGAGGAGCCTGGTTTTCGTCTCGGCAACGCCGAGACATCTGCTAGCAGCTCTGAGTTTCGGGTCAACGGCGAGATCGCTGGACCGTGGAACCGCAACCTCCCCAGCTTCCGTCGCTGACGTAGTTGAGCAGGTTTGCCACGTTGCCGAGCATTAGTCGCCAGCAGTCCGCGTTAGTGTCATAGATGTGTACCACGACTCGGAGGGCGCTTTCGGCGGTTGTCAGCGCTGGCAGCGAATAGTGCCTGGTTTTTCCCCTTACCACCGAGAGAGAGTGAGCGCTAATGAGCACAAGACACGGCGTACAACATGTCGACACCATAACCCTCGGAGCCGGCGGCGGCGCGTATCCGGCTGCATTCGCTTTGGCCAATGCCGACCGCCACGTGGTGATGGTGGACACGAAAGGCGTGATGAGCGGCAACTGCCTCGCGGAGGGGTGTGTGCCGTCCAAGGCCGTCTACGAGATGGCGGAGCTGC
>JAJYVK010000235.1 GCA_021792075.1 Actinomycetes bacterium
GAGAGTAGCGGGCCAGGGTGTCTCTGGCATTTGTGCGCAGCTGCTCTCTAAGCGTTGGGTCGTTTTCAACCAACGCAACTGCAGCCGCAACGCGAAGCGGTTCTTTGGAGGAGAGCAGAATGCCCGCGTCACCCAAGGTCTCCGGCAGAGCGGTCGATGCGAAGGCTACCACAGGGAGCGAATGGCTGAGTGCTTCGATTACGGGAAAGCCGAATCCCTCGTGGTCTGACAGGCACACGAAGACGGTTGCCCGGCAGTACTCCTCCTCCAATTCCGCATCGTCGAGAGGGCCGGTTACATGCACTGTGTCGTCAACACCCAGCTCGTTGATCAGCTCTTTCAGCGAAGCTGAGTAGCTTTGGGACGATACTGAGCCTACCAGGGTCAACGTGGCAGAGCTATCCCATCCTTTTAGATAGGCGCTAAATGCTCTCACAATGTCATGTTGGGCCTTGTTGGGAGCGACTCTGCCGACAAATAGCCACCTTGAACCACTCTTGCCTTGTTGCAACGGTGAAGATTTGGAGCCCATTGCAGGATGGTTTGGTGAAATCGGGATGAATGGAGATGCAACTAGTGAGTTCTTTGTAATTCCCTCTTGCTTTAGGCACCATCTGTTATATTCGGAAACCGAAATCGCACCCGAGATCCGTTCCTTCAGCACTGATAGCTGTTTCAAACCGGCTCCCACTACCATTCCGACTCCGATGTCCCAGCGTCCAAGAGTATCCTTGGGTGTTATGTTGTGAAAGTTGATCAGGAGTGGCTCTTTGCGATTCACAAGTGACCTGACCACTGGTGAGCCAGTCGAGGCCTGATAGACGATGTATCGTGACGGATGGTGTCCTTGGCGCATCAGCATGCTGACCGGTCGGGCGAGACCCCGCAGTTCACCTTTGATCTCATCGGCATATATCTCGGAACCGATGCCAAGGGAGCGGATGAGTTCCTGGAGCTTGAGGGTGTGGTAGCCGATCGCGTCCCTTGCGGCGAATGAAGGAAGCACAAGGTCGATCTCAAGAGTGCGATTTCGAAACCTCATCGCCGTTTTGAGCTCTCAACTTTGTCGACGTTGCCGAGGCGCCCCAGAGTCAGATGTACGCTGCCGATCACTTCCGTCGACACGCGGGAAAAGCCAAGACGATCGAGTACGTGTAGGAGCGTCTCTGGCGCAAACGGTCTTCCTGGAGACAGGTCTCTCTGAATGGCGAGATCAGGACTCCTGTCGAAGAAGTCGGGATCAACGCTTATTACAGCCAAAGCTCCACGCGGCTCAAGAACTCTCTTTGCGCCAGAAAGCAGATTCAGTTTCTCCTGCGCTGTGATCAGGTCTATAGAACCCTGGATTACTACTGCTGAAAGCGAACCGTTCGCGATCTCGAGCAGGTGCTCGCTGAGGTCCTGCCATCGCAGATCCAAGCCGGATTGGTAGGGCGTTTCAAACTCGTCGCCGAAGCTGTCAACCCCATAACAGTCGACTCCCCGCTCTTTCAGCTTCAATACGAGATATCCGTTTCCGCAGTCGGCCAAGAGCACACGGCCACTGGCGTCTTTTATGGCGTCTGCAATGCGATCCTCCATCTCAATTATGTTCGGGTAATAAGGCTTCAGGAACTCTCCGCCAGGCCGAATCCTTGTCGCGGAGTCCATTGTTTCCTCAAGCGTTTTAACCCTTGCGTCGAATACGTATAAAAGCCTCATGAGATTGGTGGAAAAGTTATTCAGCTGCTGAGCCAGGTAGTTCAGGTACCAGGCCTGGGTCACTCTGAGGAGCTTCTTGAGCCTGGCTACTCCAGGCTTTTGGGATGCTATTGGAACATCAATGTCAAAGTAAGCTGCTCGATCTGACGAGCGAAGAAGCGCCTCGAAGTCCCGCCTGGAATTACCTGCACCCGGTGGCACCAGTTGTTCAAATATGCGTTTAAGGCGTCTCTCGAATGCTGGTGGGAATGCTCCCTGCGCCCTCTTCTTCCTGACCTCTTCTTCGATCTCACGCTCGACCTTTTCCATGAAATCCAGTGTTCGGGGCGCGATTGGCGGACCAGGTTCAGACTTTGAACCAAGTGATGAACCATTCAGGAAATCAATCTCCTGCTCGCTGTCTTCGTCTGTCTTTGCTGGCTTGTCCATCGGCTGGTTCATCTAAGGCATGTCCCTTTCCTTCATTGCTCAAAGATTAGCTGATCAGAGAAACTCTCGATTACCGGCTTATTAGAGGGGCAGGAAGCGTTGGGTTTTCCAATTAATGATTTGGATTGCATCTTCGATGGCTCGATGAGATCAAGGTGAGTTTCAGCTTTGTAATTCGACCACCATGAGTGTGTTTTCGGGACTCTAAGCGGAGATAAGCAGGAGTAATTCGCATTCTAATCGATGCGAAGCGAGGGGCTTGCCGACTTTTATGTTGCGGGTAGTGGACAACCGTCCGCTGAAAGTAATAAAGTGTATCAAATTACAGCCTAGTGAATCGCATATGTGGAATTTCAATGCAGTCGGTTCTCGGCTGTGCCTAAGTTGTCTGAGAGAGTCCCATGGATTGGGAGGACTTATGCGAATGGAATCGCACCTCGGTAGAGCACTGATTGGAGCCAAGGTATGAAGCGGGGAGCACACCGGCACGCCCCATGTTGCAGCGGAGCCTTGACTCGTTTTATTGGCGCCAAGTTTTCAAGGATCGTGGTTGGTTCCCTTGCTCTTTTGATGCCTACTGTTTGGATTTCACAAACAACTCCCGCATACGCGCTGTCGGCAGGTTCGCTGACGGTGTCCGGCCACGGATGGGGGCACGGCCGTGGAGGTGGGCAGTGGGGAGCCTTCGGCTATGCGGTAGAGGGTGGTTGGAGTGCCAATCAGATCCTACAGCACTACTTTTCAAACACCACTATCGGTACTGCACCGAACCAAAACATTCGAGTGGTAATGACGGAAAACGACGGCAACCCCATTACCATCACTGACTCTTCGCCTTTTACTGTCGGCTCTACGCCTTTTGCCGCTGGTTCCACGGCTCAGATCATCCGCCTCAGCACCGGGCTCTGGCAGATCAACACCCTCAAGCCTGGAACCGGCTCCGGTTGCGCGCTGACTTCGGCGGCCTGGATACCCGGCTCCACGGTTTCCGAGACTCAAGCTGTAGCTTCGCCGGATACCACCGCCTACTCCGCGGAGACCGAATCAAACGCCCTGGAACTGTGCATGCCCTCGAGCAGCATCTTCCTCAGGGGGCAGATAGCCGCTGCAGACTATCTCGGCAGTCCCCGCACGGTCAACATTGTCGACGTTGAAGACTATCTACGCGGTGTCGTACCGTCTGAGTCTCCGTCGGGTTGGGGGAATCTTGGCCCCATCTCGCCTCTGCCGACAAGTCCGCAGATAGGCGCCAAGCCTGCAGGCTTCCAGTCCCTGATGGTGCAGGCCGTCGAGGCCAGATCGTACGCTCTCTCTTCTCTGGGTGAGTATGTCTCATCTCCCGGAGGGCCCAGCTATGCCGATATCTGCGATAGTACCCAGTGCCAGGTTTATCTCGGAATGAATAACGAGAGCGCAATAACGGACCAGGCGATTCAAGCAACGGCCGGGGAAGTACTTATAATGGACGGGACAAACGCCATTGCTAGAGCCGAATACTCGGCTTCAACGGGGGGATATACCGCTGGAGGGACTTTCCCGGCGGTGATAGACCAATACGACGACGTTTGCATCCCTTATGCGTGTAATCCGAACCATGACTGGACCACAACCATTCCGATCGCCAACATAGAGGCGATGTTCCCATCGCTTGGAACGCTTACCGGAATCCAAGTGACCGCGCGCAACGGGCTCGGCGATATGGGAGGTCGTGTGCTCTCTCTGGATCTTGTAGGAACGGGCGCCACAATTCCGCTGGCTGGCTACACTTTTCAATTCGATTTTGGCCTGAATTCCGATTGGTATTCATTTGCGGGTTCGATTGCAATCAACAATAACTCTCCAGGACAGTCAGGCTCGACGACTTCGACTCCGACAACAGGTCCGGGAAACGGGTACCTGATCGATAACGCAACGGGTGGCGTGGAAAGCTTCGGCGATGCAGCGACCTTTGGTTCGATGGCAGGCAAGTACCTGTACAGGCCTCTGGTCGGCATGGCCTCGACGCCAGATGGAAGGGGATACTGGATGGTGGCCTCCGATGGTGGTATCTTCACCTTCGGTGACGCTACCTTCTATGGTTCCATGGGTGGGAAGTACATCTCCGCACCGA
This sequence comes from Actinomycetes bacterium, assembly GCA_021792075.1. Lineage (GTDB taxonomy): Bacteria > Actinomycetota > Acidimicrobiia > Acidimicrobiales > Acidimicrobiaceae > SCQM01. The sequence continues at coordinate 4,241 of JAJYVK010000235.1, forward strand.
TCGTTGCTATGGCCTCAACCCCCGACGGAAAGGGGTACTGGCTTTTGGGATCTGATGGAGCG
>JAJYVK010000236.1 GCA_021792075.1 Actinomycetes bacterium
TTCCTGCGATACGGACTGCGTTGGCATGCAGATCATCACGGATGATCCCGATCTCGCGACGAACTACCGGCATGTCGAGTTCCGCGCGATGTGACGAGGTCGCATAACCCGGTCCCCGGAACGTGGCCCCAGTGAACTCCTCGGTGTTGCATGCCGCGCACCTCCCTCATTTTTCCAGGAACTCTCGGGTACTCTCGGGTGCATCTAACCCAGCTTCGCCAGTTGAAGATTGCCTATGCTGCAAATCTAGGATCAAGAGGCTGTAACGTAGTTATTTTCAACCATTTGCAGCTTGCACAGATAATTTACCGACTGGATGCGGCCTTTGCACCATGACCTCATCCTGGAGGCGAACCGCGGCAGATTGGTGAAATTCTTTGCGGAAGTGTAAATTATTCCGATGCAGTCTACCAGGTCTTTTCTGTATTTCGTTTTTGAAATGTTGGTATTTGGTGTGAGGAGTGTTGATATTGACTAAAGTGGCATCGTCGTGAAACCACTTTGGATCTTCTCAAGAGTGAAGTTAAAACGCAAGGGTTTACTGGGGAAAAATGCTACTTTAGCCTCTCTATTCGTCGGCGTAGCAGTTCTTTCCCAGGTGCTGCCCGGCGGCGGAGCGGCAAGCGGGCAGACAGTTGCCAGTGCTCAAGCACAGGCAGCAGCGATTGCAGCTCGCCTGAATGCTCTCGGCGCGCAGGCATCGCGGATGATCCAAAACTACGATCAGGCAGAGGCCTCGCTTTCTCAAGTCAATCAGAAGATCAAAGACACTCAAAACCAGATGTCTGGAACTCAGTCACAGATTGCATCAATCAAGATCGCACTTTCCCAGGAAGCAATCGATAGCTATATGACGGGTGGGAACCTGTCGACTCTGTATGCGCTCTTCAATGAGAATCCCACTCAGGCTGCCGTTCGGCAGGAGTTTCTCAATACGGTGACCAACTCACAAGCAGATTTAGTAGCATCGTACCAAGCTGCGGTCCAGTCTCTCCATGCGCAACAGGCATCTTTGAAGACTCTTCAAGACCAGGCGATTTCCGTGCTAAGCCAGGCGACCGCAGCCAAGAACGCGGTGCTGGCGGCGGAGGCCCAGCAGAAGGCGCAACTTGCCTCCGAGAACTCTCTAGTCGCATCTCTTGTTGCGCAGCAGCAGGCGGCTCAGGCCGCAGCTCAAGCAGCAATTCTGGCGCAACAAGCGGCAGCGAGAGCTCGAATAATTGCTGCAAGTGCACCTTCCGTGGCTCCAGTGACGCCGTTTGTTGGGGGTACGTACGGCAATCCGCTTCGTTCGATCGCCGGTCTCTCTCCGGAAAGGATAGACCAAGGGGTCGATTATCACGGATATGGGCCAATCTATGCACTGGGTAATGGTGTGATCTTGAGCGTCTACAACAGCGGGTGGCCAGGAGGAACCTTCATATCATACCGCCTTACGCAAGGGCCTGCCGCTGGGCTTGTCGTCTATGCGGCAGAGGACATAAGGCCACAGGTTGGTTTGGGCCAGAGCGTGACGCCAAACACTGTGATCGGGACGATGTATGAAGGATTTGCTGGAATCGAGACTGGTTGGGCAAGCCCATCGCTAACTGGAGAGACCATGGCTCGCAGTTCTGGCCAATTCGGCGGCTCGAACTCTACAGCATACGGCTTCAACTTTTCGCAATTGTTGCGCTCTCTAGGTGCGCCGGGCGGCGTGTTGCAGAACAACCCTCCCACTGGCAGCCTGTTGTCCGGCTGGCCAGTTTGGTAAGGTGGCGGGCTTTGTGTTGCTTTGAGTCATCAAATGACACAAAATATTCCTGAACAGATTTTGACCAACGGGGTGTCTTTGTCTTGAGGGATGAATGCTTGCGCAAGCGGAAGTGATTTAGCAGACCAAGGCACACCTGCCACGATCTGATTCTTACTGCGCGACGAGAACCTGCCGTCCTGGCATGCAGTCTCGGTTCCGACCCTCACTTGCCTCTTCGAGCCAATGAAGCTACCACCTAGTTGATTTTAAAGATATTGCGCCGCTCCCCCAGAATATCAGACACCGAGATTTCCCGGTGACGCGAAAGGCGCCATCTGAGTGGTTTGGTTGCAGCTAGCCCATTTAATGTCACGCGCGGTGGCATAGCTCGGGGAGGTAGCAAAATGTTCGAAAAGAGAAAGCTAAAGTCGCATTGGATTCGGACTCTTGGCGCTACGGCGTTGGTCACGGGAACAGTGCTGGCTGGTACCGCTAATGCAGGAGCCGCGCCAGCGCCGAAGGCTCCAGTGCTTGCGTTCAGCCCGTCGTCCGGTGATTTCGGTCAGGTCACGGTTGGCCAGACCTCGTCAACGGAATTCACCCTGACCAACTCTGGCCGGGCTGCCAGCAGCTCGCTAACTGTCTCCCTGGCCGGCTCAAGCGGATTTACCGTAATTGGCGATACCTGCAGCGCGGTCAGTCTACCTCTTGGGCGGAACTGCACGGTTACCGTTCAGTTTGCTCCTACCAGCGCGGGTGCTTACAGCGGGACGCAGACGGCGACAGGTGACAACAGCAGGCCTGGCGCAGCCGCGACGATAAGTCTCACTGGGACTGGAGTAGTCCCCGGCCACCTCTACTGGACCACACTCGGGTTTTCGTCCAGCGGGACAATTATGATGGCTGGCCTTGACGGCACTAACCCGCAAGAGATCGCCGGCGGGGCAGGCCTTCAGGCCGAGGGTGTTGCCGTCGATGGTAACCACCTATATTGGGATAACTCGGTTGGCGGAACGGTCGTAGAGGCCAATCTCGACGGCACCAACCCCAAAACAATTGTCAGTGGACAGACACCGGTGGAAATAGCCATAGACACCACCAATGGCCACCTTTATTGGGCTAATTCCGGAACTGGTTTGTTCGGGGCGGGCTCTTCGATCATGGAAGCCAACCTGGACGGTAGCGACTTCCACAGCATCGCCAATTTCACGGGTGGCCAAGGGGTCGCCGTTAGTGGAACCCACCTTTACTGGACGCAGGGCTACGATCCTGACAACCTATCGCAGCCCTATGGGGTTATGGAAGCCAACCTGGATGGTACAGACGCACACGTGATCGCCCCTAATCTCCAGGTTTTCCAGCTGGCGGCCGACAGCACGCACCTGTACTGGACGGGGCATAATAACAGCTTTGTGGGTACAGTTACGATGGCCAACCTGGACGGTAGCAGTCCCCAGACCGTTGGGACCGGCAATATAATCGGCGGGGTGGCTGTGAGCAGTTCCAACCTGTACTGGACCGACATCAACGAGGGCACTGTTACGATGGCTGGCCTTGACGGCAACAACCCGATTGTCGTTGCAAGCGGGCAAGAGTTTCCGATGGCCGTAGCGGTCGGATAATACTGAGCTGCGAGTTCCGCAACGAGTTAGGAGACACCCTTGCGCTGTGAAGGCGAGGGTGGTACCAGGAATATGAAAGGGCTGGCAGCGGATGTGCCAGCCCTTTCATGAGCTTCACTACGAAGGGCAGACCACAAAAGCAAGTTCTTGCCTAAGTGAATCGGGGCTTGTAGTCACTAGTTATCTCTGTACTTATTCCAAAAGGATTACATCGATGAGGGCTGATGAGCCAGCTGTTACCGATCGGATTTGCAGTAGGTGAGTCGGGTGACCTACCATCGCAAAAACAAGAATCGCTGGCAGGACCGTGTTGATCGTCCTGACGAACGCGAAGAATCGCAGGCTTTATGGCCTTGTAAAGCTTCGCTTTCTCATTTTGCTCAGTACCCAAAGGTGAAGAGACCTGGACGCCGTTATGGCGTGATTGAGGGGAGCCACGCTCTAGTTCTCAGCCAGCTGCCATGTGTCGGCACTCGGGAACAGGCTGGCAAATAAGCGCTCCAAAATCCGGCAGCCGACCTATTAGCGTCGGCGCTTATAACCAGAAGCCCAAGAGCTTGAACTATCAGGTGCTTGCAGGGTTTACCCTGCCGGCTTTTGTTCCTTCAGCACTTTAACCATCAGCTGTAAGAATATGGTGTACGCAAAACTCGCCCGGGTTAAGATGCCGCTTTGCGTAGATTATTCGGCTTGGAGTCTCGCGTGTGAGGGGTAAGGATCTCAACTAGTAGCCGAGAGATTCCACAAGCTTTTCGGGATTGTCTGCTCCCACCAGGAGGGTGTCGAAAGTTTCGCCGTGAAGACGCACCCTGACACCGCGTTGGTTCTGGTGATGGACGATGGCAAAGATCTTTTCATTGCCGGATAGGAAGGTCCCCATTGCGAAGACGCCAGGAATTCGGCTGCCAGGCAGCTTGATTCCGTGAACCGCACGAATGAT
>JAJYVK010000237.1 GCA_021792075.1 Actinomycetes bacterium
GCCATGTAGTCTTCACGAAGAGTCTCGTTCAACGCCGTAAGCGCGGGAGCCTCTCTCCAACCGACCTCGCCTCCTGAGATCGTTGGAACCAACCTCGTTAAATCCTTCAGCTTGTGGTCATCGCTTCGCTGATCCTCGTGGAACCGCCCTTTCAAACCTGCCGCAAAGTAGTTTGCGGCATTAGTCGAGGTCTCTGCCCCAAAAAGGTCGAGCGAAAGGGTGTAGTGAAGGTTCAGATACCTTTGAATGGTATCGATATTGATTCCACCGTATTCGGCTATATCGTCTGTGTCGTGCTCCTTCATGAGTTCGATTGTACGCTGCACCACACGACCGATTCCCGTGGCTCCGACGAACATGTGGTGTGCCTCTTCTTTGAGCATGAACTCGCAAGTGCGCGCGAGCGGATCGAATGCACTCTCCTTGAGAGAGGCCAGCTGAAATTTCCCGTCACGATCAGTGAAGTAGGTAAAGAAGTAAAACGAAAGCCAGTCCATGACAGGCTCGTTGAATGCACCAAGAATCCTGGGATTATCTTGAGCACCTGAGTGGCGCTCCAAAAGCTCGTCGGCCTCCTCGCGGCCATCTCGACCAAAGTAGCCGTGAAGCAAGTAGATCATTGCCCAAAGGTGACGGCCCTCTTCAACGTTCACCTGGAAGAGGTTTCTCAGGTCGTACAGGCTCGGAGCGGTATTGCAGAGTTGCCTTTGCTGCTCGACTGATGCAGGCTCCGTGTCACCCTGCACAACTATCAGGCGCCTCAGGTCAGCCCTATACTCTCCTGGCACTTCCTGCCAAGCGTCTTGGCCTTTATGGTCTCCAAAGCCTATCTTCTTATCCGGTTGCGGATCTGCAAGGAAGATCCCCCACCTGTACTCCGGCATCTTGACATATCCAAAGTTGGCCCAGCCTTCCTGTGAAACCGAGATAGCGGTGCGAAGATAGACATCATTGTCCTGGAAGGCAACTGGTCCAAGATTTTTCCACCACTGAATGAACTTGGGCTGCCATGACTCCAGCGCGCGCTGGAGACGACGGTCTTCCTTGAGATTCACGTTGTTAGGAATCAGCGAATCGTAATCTACTTGAGTCATCTTCTTGTTATATCCTCTCTCGATTGTAACTAGGTCTAGATCCGGTTCCATAGCTCTGCAGAGCTCCCTGCGGCCCAACCGCATTCGGCCTCTGAAATATCCAGTTCTGCCAAGCCGTTAGCCTTGCAAAAATCTTCGACTCCATTGTCTCTGGGCCAACGAATCGACAGTTGGCCTCAAGACCGGTGAGGGCGTCGGGAGAAAAACTTGCCTGCTCTTCCAGAAGAATCCTCACCTCTTCCTCCCAGTCGATCTCGTCAAAGATAAAGGTGACGACTCCCAGCTCGTCAGCATCCGCTGCCGAGAGCTGCTTGCCAAAGGCTCTGCGCACCTCTTGAAGCTCATCGGGTCTTCCCCAGTAGCGGCTCTGCAAACGGCTGATTCGATTGACCATCTGGTACCACTCGTCGTTGATCTCACTAAGGACGATATAGGGAGCAGGCAATAAGTCTTCATCAGAGAAGGTGCCTTCGAGCATCAGCGACCGGTCCGCCAACAGCACAAGCTCAGCCAATGTACCCACAAAACAGCTTCCTGGCTTGACCAATGTAACTAGTGTGCGTGAGGAAAGCTCCAGCCTGTTAAAGGTTCTCTTTAGGTAGTGGCGGATCTCCTGCACCAACCAGTCACTTGCGTTATCACGCAAGAGATCGTCAGTCGCAAGTACGGCATCCGGATCTCCGGTAGATTCGAAAACCCAGCTGCAAATCTCCGGTTCGTTGAAACGAAGCCTCAGTGCAGCATCGTCAAGCTCCCGACATAGTGCGAGAAGCCAGAACGAGGAGCCTTGCTGCTTCAACTCGCTGAGATCTTTGACGGCACGTGAGGTTGGCCCTTTGATAGTGAAAAATGCGCTGGACAGGTCGCGATCGTAGCGAACATCCAGATGTGGATAGGACAGTCCATCCTCGCTCTCCTGCCTCTGCAATGGAGTCAGTGCGATTCCACTCGCATTCGATGGCCTCGTTGACGCAGCTGCGCGCTTTAGCGCATGTTCTTTGACGTGCTCATCGAACCGGCTCTTTGGCACTACTTCATCAACGAGGCCCCACTTTACAGCCTGGGCACCCTTTATTCCCTCGGCCCTAACCGCAAAAACGTCGGCTAGGTCCCTCCTCACGTGGCGCTTGTCCACCACTCTCGTCAAACCGCCAGTACCAGGCAAAACAGCCAGCAAAGGGACTTCGGGAAAAGATACCGTCGACGACTTGTCATCAACCAGGATGATCTCGTCGCAGGCAAGAGCTAGCTCGTAGCCACCACCCGCTGCGGTTCCGTTTACCGCGGCAATCCAAGTTGTTCCAGTAAACTCGGTAGCATCCTCGATGCTGTTTCGCGTCTCGTTGGTGAACTTGCAAAAATTCACTTTGTGATGGTGCGTGGAGCCAGCCAGCATCTGAATGTTGGCGCCCGCACAAAAGACCTTCTCGTCCGCACTGGTGATGATTACCGACTTAACTTCAGGATGCTCGAAGCGAATTCGTTGAACTGCGTCGTATAGCTCGATATCCACGCCAAGATCGTATGAATTGAGCTTCAGCTCGTAGTCATCCCTGAGACCATCCGTCGGACTGACTTTCATCTTCAGTGTGGCTATAGAGTCGTCAAATTCGAGCTGCCAGTGCTTATAGGACTTAGGATCAGTATCAAAGTTGACCTGGTTGGATTTCACGCGATCTCCTACTCACTCGTTGGAATCCTTAACATAGATAATTCTACAATGCTTGTGATATTTGTCAACAGATCGTAGAGCTTTTTCTTTTAATGATAAGCTGGTTGAGTTGTTAAGCGACATCGGAGATGATTGGCGATCCAGCGCATTAGACCTGCTCGTTATTCGTTAAGGGTCAGGAAATACCAGTCCTGGCCGTGAGAGATGTCCGTAAAAGGTGGCAAGCACGCAGGAGGTACACTTTACATCATGACCGTCCGCCAGAGGCTACATCCGAAACTGGATCATACGCCTATACCCGCAGGCCACTCCTTTCATTCGATATCCGTATGGAATTTTGAGCCAGCCCTCAATCCCCTCTCCACCTCTCATGCACCTATGTACGGAAACGTGGAGGCGAAGAGCCGGCGGACAGCTTTTCCTCGGGTCGGCTGCAGCGACCGCCAAAATACGGACCGAAATAGTCAAGGGGGGATCGCCTTAGGAGTCGCCTGCTCAAGGAGCGCAGAAATGCCGGACACCGAGCCCCCACGAACTTCGTACATAGGTCAAGTCAAGCGCCGGAGCGACAGCGGCTTAAGCAGCCACTTCGGAAATTCTCTCCCCGCAGGGAGGGGAGGAGGTCATAATGCCTGAGAAATCATCGCAAACTAACCTCGATTCGAACCCAAAGGTGGAGATCCAAAGGGACCAAGGTCTGGGCGTGCCCAGCGCCAGAAGTTATCTTTTGACGGTTCTGGGTGAATTCGCAGTTCAAAGAGATTCGCCGATCTGGACTAATGCGTTCATAAACGCTCTTGGCGCACTGGGCGTAGACGAGAAGACCGTGAGGCAGACTCTGGCAAGATCTTCTGCAAAAGGACTCCTTGATCCGGAAAAGGTAGGCCGAAGAACGCGTTGGCACCTCACTCCAAGGGCTAGAAACCTGCTTCGCGAAGGTAGCCAAAGGATCTACTCTTTTCATACAAGGGAGCGTGAATGGGACCAGAAATGGATCATAATTCTGATCGCCATACCCGAGGCAAGACGAGATGCCAGATACAGTTTGCGAGTGAAGCTTAGTTGGGCGGGCTTTGCGCTGTTGAATGCAGGAGTATGGGTCTGTCCTTGGACGGATCGCCTTGCCGAAGCAGAAAATGTCCTCGAAGAACTCTCTCTGACAGAGGTTGCTCACATATTTGTCGGCAGCCTCACAGATATTGATGAGCAGTCGGATCTTGCAGCAGAGGCGTGGGACATACCAACTGTTGAAGCGGCATACGAGCACTTCGAGATCAACCACCTCGGCAACCTTCCTCAGAGCGACGAAGACGCTTTTGTGCAACTCACGAGACTTGTGAACGATTGGCGCAGGCTTCCACTCCTTGACCCCGACCTGCCAAAAGAACTATTGCCGATCGACTGGATAGGCAACAAAGCAGCACAGCTCTTCCTGGAGTTGCGGGACCAGTTGAAGCCGAACGCGACCAGATGGTGGCACGAGATCACGTCGGAAAACTAATTCAGCCTGGGACGATACCACGATAGCG
>JAJYVK010000238.1 GCA_021792075.1 Actinomycetes bacterium
GTCTCAGGTCGCGAGGTTGGTGAAGAAGGAGTGAGGCTGGGGGGGAGGCTGCCGTAGAATCGCGATTCTAAAAAACGCGTTATCTACCCAGCAAGCGTTGGTACGGTGGGAGTCTCAGACCTTCAACCTCGATGCAGGCGAGTCGGCCACCTTTCACGCACAATTTGAAGTTAAAGGCGATGCAACCTTTATATTCCCCTTCTGCGTGACAGCACATGACCCAAGCGGCGAACTTCTTGACTGTTAAGATGTTATGCTCGCATCCTCAGCCAACGACGGGAATATTCGACTCGACTTTTTGAAAGGTTTCTGACGAACGCCAGAGACAATAGAGTTGACAGAATCATCACCTCAAGCGGCGAAACTAATCGTGAGCCTGATGCGCAGAACTCCAATCTGAAACGGGTGGCTATTGCATAGATGTCGGGCAAAGCAGCTTTGAACAGCATCCTGGTTTGGCCACTCCCCGCTGGCTGGCGGTAACACTTCAGGTTGATAAACGTAGTTCAAGACTTATGGCTTGTTGTCAGACTTCGAGGTTGGCGTCGAAGAAGGCTTCCGAGAAATTGGGTATCCAGTTCGTAGACCGAGCGCTCTTTTCGTGCCTCGGGATTGTGACAACGGCGGTTTCGTGGCAGAACTTCGGCCTGAACCTTTGGCGAAGATTTGCAGCTTGTTGTGCAATGATCTGGTAGACCATCACTTGGGCGGGGTCCTCTTGAAGATCCCGACGCCTTGTTCCATGAATTAGTTGTGGTAGGGATCCTCGAGGAGCGGTCCCTGGTATGTGAGATGCCAGACTGGTATCCAAACCACCTAACGGATTCAGGATTCTTTGCAAATACCACAGCGATCTCGCAGTGGTAGCGCGTGTGTGCACCTACTTGAAGCTAATTGGGGACCAACGCATATTTAGTCAGCTAATTGTGCACTAACTGCTAATTGGGGTAGTTGATTGCCATGAATGATTTCACCGACGTAAGCCTTAGCGAGCAGTTGTCCTTAGCGCAGTCTTCCTCTGACCCAGAGATGCTTGTGCAGCTAGCTCAACACCATCTCGAGCTTATCCGCAATGCGGTCGCTTTCAACCCGAACACACCGGCCGAAGTCCTTTCGCAACGTGCCGAAGACGATAATAAGTGGGTTCGCTTTGCGGTTGCAAGCAACCCATCTACTCCTTCGGACTCGCTCACATTCTTGGCAAGAATCGAGAACGTCAAGGTTCGCAAAAATGTGGCGGCTAACTTGAGCGCTCCTCCAGGACTTCTTGCAATTCTGGCTGTCGATCGACACAAATCCGTGCGTCTGGCCATAGCTTCGAATCCCAGCGCGCCCGCTGAAGCATTGGCGCTGCTGGCACAGGATGGAAAGAAAGCCATACCTGTTGCAGTGGCGGGCAATCCCAATGCGCGGCCGGAGATATTGGTCGTACTCTCGTCAAATCGGCGCAAGAAGGTTCGAATGGTAGTGTCGGAAAATCTGGGCACTCCTGCGGACCTATTGAGCCAGCTAGGGAAAGATGACAATTGGGAGGTTCGCAAAAGCGTTGCGTCAAACCTTTCTACGCCCAGGAGCGTGCTGGTACTACTTGCCGCTGATCAAAAAGCGCTGGTAAGAAATTCAGTGGCTGCCAATGTGAATACCCCGACTTCAGTTCTGGTCGAATTAGCCGATGACGTAAGTAAGAAAACCCGTGTAGCGGCGGCAGGAAATTCCAGCACCCCACCACATGTGTTAGATCTTCTTGCTTTTAGGGGAAGAAAGCTCATTCACATTGCGGTAGCCGGAAATTCCAGCACATTGCCGGCAACGCCATTGTGGCTCATCGCGGATCCAAGGCCAAGTATTCGCATGTCAGTTGCAGGAAATTCCAGTATCACGCCCGCTCTTTGTGAAAAGCTGGCGGAGGATAGCTCATGGCGAGTTCGAAACGAACTAGCCAAAAATCCGAATGCGCCAAAAAGCAGCCTTTCAAGACTTGCGGAAGATGAGGCTAAGCCCGTTCAAATTTCCGTCGCTGAAAATCCCTCTACACCGCTCAACGCGTTGGAGGCTCTTGCGGCAAATGAGAGAACTTCAATTCGAATTGCGACCGCGAGTAATCCAAGCACCTCCATCCAACTTATCTCCAGATTATCTCAAGACAGAGATTGGGAAGTTCGCAATAGCGTGGCTAAAAATCCGTTCACTGAGCCTGACCTTCTATCCCGACTTGCTCATGACGAGAACAAATGGGTTCGCAGATCGGTTGGTGGAAACCCCAACACATCGAGCGAGATACTTATCAACCTTGCAGCGGATGAGATGTTGCAGACCCGGATAGTAGTAGCCCTTAATCCTAACGCAACTCAGGATATCCTAGAGAAACTATCCGCTGATCAAAGAAAGGAAATTCAAATTGCAGTCGCGGGAAATCCCAATACATCTCCTGAGTCCCTAGTCGAACTGGCCAAGATCGATAATGGATTAGTCCGTCGAAACATTGCCAAGAATCCAAATACACCCTCGACGGTATTTGCTGATTTGGCAGAAGATCCTAGCAAGCTAGTGCGTAAATCAGTTGCCTATAACTCCACTACACCATCTGCAACGCTAGCTCGTTTGGCCGCTGATGGGAGAGAAGATATCCGAGTTGCCGTAGCGCTCAATATTGCTACGCCTAAGGAGACCCTGTCTGCACTCACATCTGATAGAAGGAAAGCAATCCGGGTCGCATTAGCCCATAATCTCAATACACCTCAGGAAGCATTGGATCGGCTCGCCGTCGACGAAAGGAAGACGGTTCGCAATGCCGTTAAAGCTAACCCGAATTACCAACCTGACACTCAAGGCATCTTTGTGTCAGACCCCGACAACAAGGACAACCAAGAATAATGAATGACTGATCTATGCTATTCCTCATCCATATCTGGTCCAGGGATATGTTATTGCTATGAAGTTTCAATCTGCATCTCCCCACTCTCAGCGGTCATCTTAACCACGACCTGACTTCAGTGAATCCTGATTGCCTCTTCATCAATTTCGAGCTGTAGGTTTTGCTTTAGGAGCGCCGTGAAATGTCAGGAAACGAAAATGGTACCCAGTTTTCTGAAGGGCCTTCCTGAATTAACCCAAGTCAAGGGTGGTACTTATACTAAACTCGATCTGCAGGTATGCCTTGCCGAAGTGTAGCTACCCCACCTGATTTTTGCCAGAGGTGGCGCTCGAAAAAACAATTCGGCATAAAGCCGATATTTCAAAAGACGCAGTAAGTGATCTTGCCATCGCGAACTGAAATTCATGGTAAAATGCTCTCAGTCAAAGATTTTACGATCGGCACTGTACATATTGAGGTAGCGCTCTGTTTGCCTTAGTGTCCGAAGAAATCTATCTTTTCTGAGTGGGCAAGCCCGTCATCTTCCTCCGTGCCTGAAAACGCTCAGTACAGGGGAAAACAAAATGAAGCGTTCAGGGCACATTCCGTCTCGAAGCAATTCGTATCTCAGGGTTGGTGTGGTCACAGCCGTATCCGCTTCGGTTTCGATTGCTATGTTGTTAGCCCTACCTGGTACTGCTGAAGCAGCATCGGTGTCGGTACCTCTTGGCAACGCAGGATCGTTTGCAGTGCTAGCTGGTGCTGGCATAACCAATACTGGAACAACGACAATTAATGGCAATATCGGTTCATATCCAACAGGAAGCGAGACTGGATTCTCAACTCTTGTACTAAATGGCACGAACTATCCGGCAGACACAACCTCCCAGGCAGCACAAAGCTCCCTAGTGACGGCCTACAATTATGCTGCGGCTGAAGGACCTCAAATAGCAATCGCGAACCTCACTCTCGGGGTTGAGACGTTAGCCCCAGGTGTTTACAACTCCGCCAGTACGATACAACTCAATGGCCCGCTTACTCTTGATGGCAACAACGATCCAAACTCGGTCTTTGTCTTCCAGGCACATTCTGGACTTACCTCTGCATCGGCCAGTGACGTGATCTTGGAAAATGGTGCTCAAGCGTGCAATGTATTCTGGCAGGTTGGAAGCTCTGCGACCTTGGGATCGGGCTCGAGCTTTCAAGGCACGATTCTCGCCTCCACCAGCATAACCGTCGACAGCACAGCGGCCGTAGTCGGCAGATTATTGGCCAACACCGGAGATGTCACACTTGATGCCAACAAAGTCACGGTGCCAACATGCAATAACACAACAACCTACACCACTTCGGCGCCTTCCAATACCCTGCCAACACTCGGCAATTCGGTAAATGACGTTGCAACTGTAACTGGCAACTCAACAAATGGAACACCTACAGG
>JAJYVK010000239.1 GCA_021792075.1 Actinomycetes bacterium
TGCGACAGAATGATGCCGCCCAGTTCGAACCACGGTTTCCCCCGACTACTTGCCCCCAGGAACATCTCAGCGCGTCGCCCCATAAAGATCCTGAAGCCCTGACACGCTAAAGTCATACCTTTATACATATATCATCTGAAACACTTTGTTTCCCATTTAAAACGGAATTGTTTAGTGCAAAGGGCCGTTCCGAGGTAGTTGTGTGGTGATAAATCCGCTGGCAAGTATCCACGGGGCAGAATGAAACCGTGGTTGTGCACTCATTCCAAGTCAGATCCTTAAATACCCATCTAAAAAGAGACAGGATTCATAATTCACTAGCAAGAGAAATGTGTGCAATTTCGCAAGCTGGCAAATCTACCCAACAGAGCTCTAGAATAAGCTGAGAGGCAAACGTGGGCGGAACTTCGTGGGCCAGAAGTCCCTTAGGGCATCTCTGGCGGATAGGCCTGAGCAGTTCTGCCACATTTTCCGATCAAAAAAGCTCGTCTGAGTGCTGACGATGGCTGTTCAGCTGTAGAGCCAGAGTTCTACAGCCTGGACCTTAGTACAGCCCAAGATGCTAGTCCGTTCATTGCGTAGAAGCAATAATTTCGCAGGTCAAATATTTGCCTCATTTTGTCGACTAAGCAAGTTTTTAGCGGCTATTCAGCGGTATCTTGCAACCATTTTCTAATTGACTCCGAATGTTCGCCAAGGGTGGGGGGCGCGCTGTGATCCTCTCTACCGCGGTCGAACTGAAGTGGATTTCCCGGCAACATAATCTTCCCAAGGGTGGAATGGACCGTTTCGATTATCATCTTCTCTGCAATAACCTGAGGATCCTGATATACCTTGTCCAGACTCCTGACTTCTCCTACCGGGACGCCTATCGACGAAATCTTCTCTATCCATTCCTTTACGCTTGCTTTGGAGAACAACTCCTCGATCATGTCGGCCAACAACCTTCGATTGACTACCCTGTCGGAGTTCGTTGCGAATCTATCATCGTCGGGATCCAAGCCGACAAGTTGAGCAAATTTGCGCCACAGTGAATTGTTGCCCACCGCAATTTGGATGAATCCATCTTGACAGCGGAAACTCCCATAGGGAGACACAGTCGGATGGAGGTTTCCTTCTGTCACTGGGACTTCGTTGGCTACCAGCCACCGGGTTCCCTGGTAGGTGTGCACCGCAATGGCGCTGGCCAGGAGAGACGTCGCCACAACCTGGCCCTTTCCAGTCTTCTCTCTTTCAAAAAGCGCAGAGACTACGCCAAGGGCGCCAAAGATACCGGTAAGAATGTCCGCTATTGGAACTCCGACCTTTGTTGGCGTGTCCTTGTCAGGACCCGTGAAACTCATCAGGCCTGACTCGCCTTGCACAATTTGATCGTAGCCTGGACGGTCCTTTTCCGCCCCGATGTGCCCGAATCCTGTGATGGAGAGAATCACCAGCCCCGGGTTGATTTTCAGCATCTCTTCATGACCAAGTCCCAGCCGATCAAGGACACCGAGCCGAAAGTTCTCGATCAAGACGTCCGCCCTTTTTATGAGGGCCTCCAACAATGCCATGTCGCCGGAATCCGTAAAATCAAGGACTATGGATTCCTTGTTCCGGTTGGCGCTTAGAAAGTATGCGCTCTCTCTGGCATCTTCAGGACCCGCAAAGGGAGGTCCCCATGCTCTCGTGTCATCCCCGCTTCCGGGACGTTCTACTTTTATGACCCTGGCGCCCATGTCACCAAGAAGCATCGCGGCGTACGGGCCGGATAATACTCTTGAGATGTCCAGCACAAGCAGGCCCTCAAGCGGGCCTTTCATCGAACCGGCATCATCAGAAGGACTGCTCACTCTTTCATCACCTATTCAAATCTAATCGTGGAGTAGGGCGGCGCGATGAGCACGTTACCGTTGTTCGACCGCATGAGCATCTCCCCTATCTTGCTGAAGAGTCATTCGGAGCGCCTAATGCTCCTTAGCGGATGGCACTGCGTTAGCTCTCGGAGTCCAGGTTAGAGTCTCATCTACGTGAGCGACGATCTCACCAAGGGCCTGACGATTATCAACCGTCCAAACGAGGCGGAGCCAAATGCGCCGCCATTACGTTGGCGATGGCGGAATGCTAAGTGAAAAGAATCTTTCCTCGTTAAAGGAAAGGAACCTCTTCTAGATAGTCTGAGCGAGGCTGAAATTGCTTCCTAAGCTCTGCAGGATCAGAAAACCTCCCTTGATTTCACTGGAGCTGTGCTAGAAGGAGATATTCCCCAAGAACAGGCGGATCATAATCTCCTACTCGGAGACAAAGCCCAAAAGAGCAAGATCACAACACGAGCGCTCCGTTACTCGTCTTGCAATGCCTCTCGTGATGGCCTGACAGATTCACCAGGCCGCATGAAAAGAAAACTTGAAACCCCTGCGCAATTCAAACTTCTCAACCGCGCAGATCAGACCGATATTTCCGTTCTTTATCAGGATGACTTGTGGTACCTCGGAAGTCTGATACTTCTTAGCGATGGAGACATCGAGTCTGAGCTTTGACTGCGCAAGTGTCGCCAGCGCCACCTCACGCGCTCCTACCCTCCGCATCAGCCCCCCGCTGAGCCGGTGAGACCTTTTGTTCTTGGAATTTAGCCCCGTGAATGCTTTATCACCGAGTTCCATCTCCTGAGCTAGACGAACCTCGTCGTTATTGTCCAGTAGCGGATACCCGTCCGACGCTATGGAAAAGTGTTACGTCAACTGTATCCATCTGAGGCTCCCCAAGCTAGCAGTGCCTTCATTTTTCCTGCTGTCTCCAACCATTCCGCCCCATGCACTCTTTGCAGTACTCGTGCCTGCTCTGCGCCTTCCGCCAATGCTCAGCCCTGCTGTGACCGTGGCAGCACGTCTTTTCCACGGGACGCGATCTGCGCTGCTTAGGCCGCGTTCCTCTCGTCCTGCCGGTAGGTGCCGCCGAGTCAATCGCCCGTGAATGCTATCATCATCTGTCTTCGTTTTCGTTCGGAGGCCCATCCCCAGATCCCCCACGACGGCTCGACAATGTCAGTTCACGGCGAACGCATTTCTAGCAGTTGCGCGGATCGGGCAAGTCTCGTTGCACTAGTGGAAACGACACACGTATTTCTCGAATTTGAGGCGTCGACTTGACGCACGGAGAAACAAATCAGCTCCCCTAAATTGTCCCCGTGGTGAGACATCTAACCGATCGGCGAGACCCCCGGCCATCCATGCGCCCAACCTGGCGCCCAGTCGACTTTGGGACAGGTGTGACAACAATACACCTAGCCAAATGGGTCGGGTTAAGGATTGCACATTGGACAATACCTGGCTTTCGCTGCTCCATCGAGATCACGAGCTTCGCGGTAGGAGCAAACGGCGCACCCGCTAATAACGGTCCGGGTGAGATCGGTGGGCCACCCGCAACTTTCACATGGCAGCCCCGCCTCAGTTTCGACCTTGCCCCACCCAGGAACGCCGCAGGCTGGGCAGATGGCAGTGAGACGTTGGGCAAGCCTTCTAGCGGCTTCAGCGATTTGAACCTGGCGAGTTGGGTTGCAATGTGCACGCATATCGGTCTGGACAAGTGCTTGGCCATCATTGGAAACTGCGGCACTTGCGGTTATGGCTGCCCTCAGCTCGGCATAATCAGTAATACCTTTGAAGATCCTGCCGGGTCCGACCGAGGGTTGTACGACAAGGGCATGGGCAGGAAAGCCGATGCCTTGGGCAAAATCATCCGGATCCAAATCAGGCGTGAGCCGGACATGAGCAAAGTTCGTCTTTGTAGTTAACACTTGCTCTGCGACGTGGAAACCTATGTCCAAGTCAACAAGAACGACAATCTCCAGATTGGCCGACATGAACGGACTGCCGGGATGAGGCCCAAATGACCCTTCGCTGGCTACCCCTAAGGAAAGTGCTCCAACATCCGCAGAGGCCCTCGCCTTGGCGATTGCCGTATGTAAGGCATCGCCGGGTCGTGCGATCTCGCCGGTAAAGGTTCCAAATAGATCGGTGTCTAAATCAACTGGAACGACCTCAAGACCCACAGCAGCCGACAGAGCTGGGCCGATCTGCGCAACTTTACCATGTTTGCTTCCCAGTGCCGCCCGTCGTCCAGAGTAAGGATGGGCACTGTTCATACCTGGCCGGACATGAGGCGTTGGCAACAAGCTTTTGGCAGTGCGTCACACGTAACTCCTTCGGTCATCGCTACCGCAGCTAATAGCTGCGGTAGCGGAAGAGTACATTCTTTTTCTATTCGTGAAACCGGCCAGACTCGACGGCATAACGTG
>JAJYVK010000240.1 GCA_021792075.1 Actinomycetes bacterium
TGAACCGACGCCATCCGTCAAAAGAGGCAGGAACTCGCGCGACATCAGATAGACGCTCGTCAAAGAGTTGGAAATCACTCTGGTCCAGAACTCCAGATCCATCGAGACGATCGGCTGGTTCGGACCCATGCCCGCTACGTTCACCAGGGCGGCGATCTCACCATACTCTTTCATGACTCTGGAGCCGACCCGAGACACGTCTGACTCCACCGAGGCATCGGCTATGTAATAGCGATCCGGCCATGAATTCCCCTGGGCCGTCCTTTGGAGAGTTCTTCCGAAGGTCGGATTCTTGTCGACAGCGATAATCTTGGCCCCCAAATCGGCTAAGACCTCGCAGCAACTGAAGCCGATGCCGGCAGCTGCTCCCGTTACGAGAACTGCGGTTCCCCGAAATTGAAGAGACTCAATCATTTTGCACAACTCCTTTTGATAACGCAGATGCTGCATCGATTCAGTTACCCACATATTCAGCTGCTTCTAGATCTGCAACGTTCGGCCAGTTGAGACGGCGGCATGCCGGGATCTACTTCAGTACCGGATGCGCCTGTGTTTGGCTGCTGTTCATGGCTCCAGTGCTATCAAGACTGCTTCCTTCCAAGCGGACTGCGCCTTCTACACCACTCCGATAAACCCGACAGGGCCCTGGGACAACGTCATCCGAAAGTGGTGGGAAACAGCGGCAACGCCCGACAGGTCCCTCAGCGTCTTGGGGCTCATCTCCGCGAGATCCTCCTCGCCGACAGAATGCCGCAGCAAACGCCGTTAGAGAGGTGCCGCGCCGCCTAGATCGATAGCCGATAGCCGACCGCCTAACCAACCGAGCCTTCCATGATCTTCTGAGCCTTTTCTAGCCAACTCGCCACGCAAGAGCCCAAATCGCCTGTTGACACCTACTCGAAGCGGACATTCCTGCTGAAGTCGTAGCTCTCATCCTTGTTCGATTCGAACTCCCAGATCACCCGGTTAGGCCGTCCACTCGTTGACGACAGGTTCTTCTTGAGAAATCTGACGACCTCGTACATGGCATTTTCTGCCGCAAGCTTCCGATAGCGGCCCGGCATTGTGTTGTTGAGCCAGCCATGGGGAGCGTCTTCGAAGATCTTGATCCGGTAGCTCTTGTTGTGCTGCTCCAGAACGTCGCGAAGCCTGACTACGTCCGCTATGGAGATCGAGTGGTCGATCTCCCCGTATAGCCCTAGGAAAGGAGCGTCAAGGTCTTTCAGGATATCCACCATATGCTCAGGCCGGCGCTCCGACTGGTCCCAGTCGCTCACCCCACCATATAAGACTATGCAGGCATCCAGGGGTCTTTTGGCGCCGTAGATCATCGAATAACGACCGGTCTGGCAGACACCGATCATGCCAAGCTTGCTCGAATCTGCCACGGGCTCTCCTGAGAGAACTGAAACGACCTCGTCGAGCCGCTCCAGAATGAACGGGTCCGAGGGGGCGGCCTTGGCTGCGCCGGAATGAATCGCATCCTGGTTCTCCATGTAATAGAAGAGATCCGGCGTAGCTACGCAGTAGCCTTCGTCGGCAAGTCTTCTTGCTAGATCACCAGTGTGCTGAACAAGGCCATACCTTTCATGCATCAAGACAACGCTGGGAAGAGCACCTGTGGTGCCTTCTGGATAATAGAGCGTCACCGGCATCCCGGAGCCGCTCGTCATGGTCCTGGTATCGATTTGCACAGACAATCATCCTCATCTTTGAATTCACCAATAAACCGAACGAAATTGCGGCCGACCAGAGTCAGGGAACTATGTTTGCAATGACCTCGTTCACGGTACGCACGCGACACATTCTCGGAAATACATGGTCGAAGAAGAACTCTCGCTGCTCGGTGAAGCCATGGCAGCCGTCTCTGACGACAGTCACTTGATAGTCCATATCGCGCGCTGCATATGCGGTGGAGGCAACGCCTACATGCGTAGAGCCGCCAACAAGAAGAATGGTCGATATGCCAAGAGCCCTCAGAGTAATATCAAGAGCGGTCCCAGCAAAAGCCGACCAGCGGTGTTTCGGGATGTCGAAGTCATCCTCCGACATCTCAAGCTCCCTGAGAGGCAAAAGCATTGGAGACCCCGATCCATGCGGAGGAGCGGTCGGAGGCTCGTTGTTCTTCCCCCACGGCTGGAAGCGCGGATCCGTATCTGACATCGTTAGAGCGAAGTCTCGGCCATCTTTGCGGTGGTCTGCGCGAGCAAAGAAAATGGGAAGCCCGTTAGTTCGACACGCCTTTACCAGCCGTACAACATTCGGCAGAGTGCCAGCCTCTTCGATAGGGGCTCTGTAGCACTCCAACATGTCGAAAACGACTAGAGCTGTCTCTCCAGCTGCAAGTCTTTCATCACCGAACGAAACACCCTGCCTTTTTCTGACCATGCAACCATTCCTCCGAATTTATTTGGAACTTCTCAAGAGCATGAGAAGTGAGATCAACAATACACAACAGGGGATTCCGGCGCTGACAATTGAGCTGACCGTGTCATAGCAAGACTGGAGCCCCTCCGACGCAACCCTTTACGGATAAAAGCAGCAGCCGAACCAACGGTGGCTACAAATTTAGTCACGCGGGCAGACAGACCGCTGTGATAGCTTCGACCTTGTCAGGGTTTCAAATTCGGATTGAGTCCGTTGAAAGAAAGGGCCAAATTGCGCAAAGTTGCCGTAGTAACAGGGGCAGGCCAAGGAATAGGTCTGGCGATCTGCGAACGCATAGCGCGCGACAGGAGCTACGCGCTTGCCATGATCGAGCGCTCGCCGCAGGGCCGGAAGGCAGCCGACGTGATCCGCAGTCAAGGAGGCGACGTGCTGTATCTGCAGTGTGACGTCTCCAACGAGTCCGAGGTGCGATCTGCGGCCGAAGCGGTAGCGGACTTTGGCGTAGTACACCGTGTCGTGAACAACGCTGGAGTTTTCCCGAGAGCCAAGGCTCTGGAAATGGACTTCGCAGCCTGGCTGGAGGTGATTAAAATCAATCTTGGTGGCACTTTTCTGATAAGCAGAGCGTTTGCCCCTTCGATGCTCGAAACAGGGGAAGGCGCCATCGTGAACTTGAGTTCGGGGAGAGCGGCTCTGGGCGCAGTGAATGGCTCCCACTACGCCGCCTCCAAGGGCGGGATCATCTCTCTGACCCGATCTCTGGCTCTCGAATGGGCACCGGCCATAAGAGTGAACGCCGTCATGCCAGGGGTGACCGACACAGCTCAGCCACGCGAAGCCGGGATATCTGACGAAGAGCTTTACGCTCGAGGACAGAGAATTCCCCTGGGGAGAATTGGTCAGCCCTCAGACATCGCCGACACGGTGGCTTTCCTTCTCAGTGAAGATGCCAGATATATCACCGGTCAAACCATCGCCGTCAATGGTGGGGCCATACCGAGATAACCAGGGACGCACTTGTCGTCACCGAGATTTCAATCCTGTGTAATTCCTGATAAATGATTAAATTGTTCCTAATAGAGAGACCTAGCACGAAACAAATGATGAAAGTTTGTGAAAGTTGTTATATCGTCTAAGCAATGAATTCAAAACCTCAACCACCCGATCGAAATCTTGCCCTTGAACTTGTCCGCGTCACCGAAGTAGCAGCTCTGTCTGCCGCCAGGTGGATGGGACGCGGAGACAAAAATGGAGCAGATAACGCCGCTGTAGAGGCAATGAGAGCCGTGCTGCACTCGGTTCAGATGGACGGGATCGTAGTAATTGGCGAAGGGGAAAAAGACGAGGCCCCGATGCTTTACAACGGCGAGAAGATCGGAGACGGGTCAGCCCCGCAGGTCGATATCGCGGTCGACCCCATTGACGGCACCACGCCAACCGCCATGGGCAGAGGAGGTGCGCTTTCCGTCATCGCTGTGGCGGAGCGCGGCACCATGTTCAACCCCGGCCCCTGCTTCTATATGGAGAAAATCGCCGTTGGCCCTGAATGCGTAGGAATAATAGATCTGAACCTTAGCCCCACTGAGAATTTGACCGCTATCGCCAAAGCCAAGGGCGTCGGTGTTCGTGACCTGACGGCCGTGATTCTGGATCGCGACAGGCACAAAGACCTCATCGCCGAGGTCCGAGCCGCGGGTGCCAGAATTCGGCTCATCACTGACGGGGATGTAGCAGGCGCAATTTCCACGGCGTGGCCTGAATCAGGCTCGGACATACTTTTCGGAATTGGCGGAACCCCTGAGGGAATCATCGCAGCCGCCGCTCTGAAGTGCATGGGCGGCGAGATACAGGGGCGGCTTTAGATCG
>JAJYVK010000241.1 GCA_021792075.1 Actinomycetes bacterium
CGGAACCGGGCTCAACCTTGGGTATTATCCTCCAGATGTCGACCTGATGGTTGCGGAACCAAATCCTGAGATGATCGAGATTCTCAGGCCGAAAGCGGCAGAACGGCGAGCAAAGGTCATCGAGTGTGCATTGGAGGAGCTGCTTGCCTCAGGGGCAGAGCCTGGTTCGTTCGATTGCGTCGTTTCCACCCTGGTCCTATGTTCAGTTGCGGACGTGGGTGAATCGCTGGATGTGGTGTCAAAACTTCTAGCTCCCGGGGGCCGTTTCCTGTTCATCGAACACGTGGTGACACCAGGCGGTTACGAGGTGGTTCAACGCCTCGCTACGCCTATTTGGAAGAGGCTGGCTGGCGGCTGCCACCTAGACAGGGACATTCTCGGGGAGTTTGATCGCTCGAAGATGCTCGTTACCGAAGTCATGAGGTTCAATTTCCCACTTGGCGGGCCTCTGATTCCGCATGGTATAACGGGAATTGCGAGACTGAAGAGTGATTTTTTTGGTTAGATGTTGGTAGGTTCTAGCGAACGAAGGTGGGCGATATGGCTGTCGGTGTCCTTGGACTCGTCGGTGGTGGCGAATGGAACGAAGGCTGCACCTTCGATGCATACCTCCTGGAGAGATCGGGGTCGAAGGAGGTCACGATTCTGCCGACTGCAGCGGCCTATGAAAGGCCGGACCTAGCCGTGGCCCACGCTACGAGGTGGTTTTCGAAGCTCGGCGCGAGTGTGAGCACAGCGATGGTGATAACGCGCCCCGACGCCCAGGATCCCAGCTTTGCCCAGATGCTTGCAGATTCTTCGTTCATCTACATAAGCGGAGGTTCTCCGCTTCATTTGTTCTCAGTCTTGAAGCATTCGCAGTGCTATGAGGCAATAGTCAATGCCTTTAGCAACGGGGCGGTCTTGGCAGCCTCTTCCGCCGGAGCCATGGTGCTCGGCGATCCAATGATCGATCCACGTGGTGGCGGGATTATGCTGGGACTCGGTCTAATAAAGGAGTTGGCAGTGCTGCCGCACTACTCGACCACTTCGCTCGAGCTGAAGCAAAGGATCCAGTCACTCACGGATCCAGCTGTGGTGATAGCCGGGCTAGACGAGGAGACCGCACTAATCAGAGAGGCAGATGGCTCCTGGAATGCCATGGGCACGGGTTCGGTTCATCTCGTGTCAAACGGAGCGGAGCTCGACATATCCGCACTGTCGGAGAAAGTGCGGATATCCGTCTAGCCGCCAATTGGCCTTTTAGTCATCGGACTCAGTAATGGTGACAGATTCGATGATGACTGGCTCGCTGGGCGCCCCGGAACGTGAGCCGACAGCTTCGATGGCCTTGAGCACATCCAGGCCCTTTACGACCTTGCCAAAGATCGAGTATGCAGGCGGTAGCTGAGTGCCGTCTT
Source organism: Actinomycetes bacterium (assembly GCA_021792075.1). Lineage (GTDB taxonomy): Bacteria > Actinomycetota > Acidimicrobiia > Acidimicrobiales > Acidimicrobiaceae > SCQM01. Next base: position 1,401 of record JAJYVK010000241.1, read on the forward strand.
TGCCTGAGACGATGAAGAACTGGCTCCCGTTGGTATTTGGGCCTGCATTTGCCATCGCGACCGTTCCTATCTCATAGCGCCCAGCCGGCGGGAGCTCGTCTTCAAAGCGATATCCTGGGCCTCCTCTCCCAGAGCCTTCGGGATCGCCTCCTTGGACGACGAAACCAGGGATGATTCGGTGAAAAACGACGCCTTCGAAGTAATGATAGAGAGCCAGGAATACGAAGTTGTTGACCGTCTTGGGTGCCAACTCCGAATCGAGGGCCAAGACCATCTCCCCTTTGGAGGTCACCATCTTGGCGCTGTATCGCTTCGACGGCTGGATCCCCATCTCTGGAGGAGCCGAAAAATGCTGCATCTTGGGAGAGGAACCGTCGAACTCTGGGAAAGCTGTGGTCATGTGATTGCGCCCTTTCTCACGTATTTGGCTGCTTGCATCAACTTCGGCCCTGCTATGGCCCTTGAATCGTCACGGAGATCATCTTGTGTACGACTTTTGGCGTTCCGTTCGGAGAAGCTCCACCATCGGCGGCAATCTTCTGTACAACACTCATGCCAGAAGTCACCTGTCCGAAAAGCGAGTACGAGGGCGGGAGCTGCTCTCCCTGGGTTCCGACCACTATGAAGAACTGGCTTCCACCGGAGTTCGGCTGCCCGGTGTTGGCCATCGCCACCGATCCGATCTTGTATGCGCCTGCTTTTGGAAGCTCGTCGGGAATGGTGTATCCAGGCCCACCGCTTCCGGTCCCCGTCGGATCTCCTCCTTGGACCACGAAGCCGGGGATGACCCTATGGAAGGTCACTCCGTCATAGAAATGGTATCGGGCTAGGAAGACGAAGTTGTTGACCGTCTTGGGCGCCGCTTTGGCGTCCAGAGCGATGTCAAAGGTGCCTACATCGGTCTTGACTATCGCCGTATAGCTAGCTGATGGGTTGATGCACATCGGTGGAGCTTTTGTAAAGGCGATTTCTCTAGTCGCCGATCCCGCAGCTGGAGGACAGACTGGCGCTATGGCCTTGGTGGCTGTGGCTGTGGTTGTGGTTGTCGAGGCAGTCGGGGTCTTTGTCTTCGGCGCTGAACTGGAGGAAGAGCTGCCTCTGGAAACGAAGTAGATGGCGGTCAGTGCAATCAGTGCACCAACCACTATGTAGATTATTCGTCTCCGAGTCTTGCTCCTTCGTTTCATGGCAGCTTCAGCTTGGGCCTTTTTGGCTTGGTTCTCGCGGATTCGTTGTCTTTTTTCACTAGGCACGGAAAAAGAACTTAGCAGCTATTTTGCGCGAAGGCATTTATACGGATCCATATAGCTGTCAGTACTTTCTTAGAGAGGAACTTTGCTTTGGGTGTATAGATGGTTCACCCACTTCTATTAGCTTTTAGACGTGGCATTGATAGTTCAAAAATTTGGCGGAACTTCCGTCGGCGACGTGGACCGGATAAAGGCGGTCGCCGATTACATAGCTCGCACGAAAAAGCACGGTAATGATGTTGTAGTGGTTGTCTCGGCAATGGGAAAGACCACGGATGAGCTCATCCACCTGGCAAATGAGGTCTCGCACTCTCACCCGGGGCGGGAACTCGACATGCTGCTCACCTCCGGGGAGAGGATCTCGATGTCCCTTCTCGCCATGGCACTGGCCGATCTTGATATCAACGCCACGTCCTTTACGGGTTCGCAGGCTGGGATCATCACAGACACCGACCACACCAGGGCTAAGATTCTGGAGATTCGTCCCGATAGATTGCTTGAAGCTATCAGGAGCGGATCCGTCCCGGTTGTCGCGGGGTTTCAAGGCGTCTCAATTGCGAAGGACATCACAACGCTAGGCAGGGGTGGATCCGACACCACCGCCGTGGCACTTGCAGCTGCGCTAAACGCCGACATGTGCGAGATATATACCGATGTCTCCGGAGTGTTCACCGCAGATCCGAGGGTTGTTGCGACGGCGCACAGGATCAATGCGATCTCATACGACGAAATGTTAGAGCTGGCAGCATCGGGCGGCAGGGTGCTGGCGCTCAGGAGCGTCGAGTTTGCCAAGAATCACCATGTGCTTTTGCACGTCCGGTCAAGCTTTACCTGGGAGCCTGGCACCTGGGTTCGTGAGGAGAATGAAGAGATGGAACAGGCGGTAGTCTCAGCGATCAGCCATGATGTTTCGGAAGTGAAAGTGACGATAACGGGTGTCCCAGATAGGCCGGGAATCGCAGCACGGATTTTTAGAGAGATCGCGGACGTCGGCGTGAACGTGGACATGATCGTGCAGAACACTTCGAGCGAGGGGCTGACCGACATCTCGTTCACCGTGCCAAAGGATGACATCAACGCCACCATGAATGTAGCTAGAGCGGTTGCAGGCGAGATCGGTGCCAGGAATGTGTACTCCGATCCCAATATCGCGAGGGTGTCCCTGGTTGGTGCAGGGATGAAGACGAATCCCGGTGTCACTGCTCAGATGTTTGAGACCCTGGCAAATGAGGGAATCAATATCGAGATGATCTCAACCTCTGCCATCAGGATCTCCTGCGTGGTTCGTGAGGATGCGGTCGAGCGTGCCGTCCAGTCTTTGCACGAGACCTTCAAGCTGTAAGGTCGTCAGAAGCTGAGAACTGGATGGTATCTATGCGGGTCGTAGACGCTGCCGGCCTCGTAGCCCCTTAGAATCTTCTTTTGTGAACATTGCAATCTTTGGAGCCACCGGACAAGTTGGGACCGTTATGCGGACCATACTTGAGGAGCGAAAGTTTCCCGTCGATAAAATTCGCTACTTTGCGTCGCCAAACTCGGTTGGCAAGGTCCTGCCTTGGAAGGGTAACGAGATCACCGTCGAGGACGCTGCCTCCG
>JAJYVK010000242.1 GCA_021792075.1 Actinomycetes bacterium
ATGAAGTGTCACCGGTTTTATGGCGTAAGATTTTGCCGAAGCTTTCTGCGGGCCGGGTCCAGTCGGTAGCCACAAGAATGATCGTCGAGCGCGAGCGGGCCAGAATGGCGTTCAAGTCTGCCAACTGGTGGGATCTTTCTGCGGTTTTCTCCAAAACCGCTCAGGAGTTCTCGGCGGGGATCGTCTCCATTGGCGGCAGTCGAGTTGCTGGCGGAAAGGATTTCTCCGAGAATGGGGAGTTTCGAAAGGCCGATAGTGGAAATGTCGTCTTGCTCGAAGAAGAGATGGCGCTGAGGTTGAAGGATTCGTTGGGAGCTTCCGAGTTCCAGGTTTCCTCCGTCGAGCACAAGCCGTACCGCCGGTCTCCTGCAGCACCGTTCATGACTTCCACTCTTCAGCAGGAGGCAGGGAGGAAGCTCAGATTCTCAGCCAATCGAACGATGTCAATTGCCCAGAGGCTCTACGAGAACGGTTACATAACCTATATGAGGACTGACTCCGTGGCGCTTTCTGATGTTGCTGTGAATTCCGCCCGGTCCATAGTCACCAAGATGTATGGAGAGCGCTACGTCTCGCCCAAGCCGAGGGTCTATGCGAGCAAAGTGAAAAATGCGCAGGAGGCGCACGAGGCGATTCGTCCCGCAGGTGAGGAGTGGCCCACTCCAGAGAATCTGGCGGGGCAACTTTCCTCAGACGAGAACAGGCTCTATGAACTGATTTGGAAGCGAACGATAGCATCGCAGATGTCGGATGCCGAAGGATCTTCTGCGCAGATAAGGATTATGACCGTGGTTCCGCCCTCCTTTACCGAGGAGTTTGCACCCGCACTCGCTCCAGGTCAGGAGGTCTTGTTCGGAGCTTCCGGCAAGGTGATCACGTTTCCGGGCTTTCTGCGGGCTTACGTGGAAGGTGCGGATGACCCGGAGGCGGAACTAGACAGCACCGAAGTCCGCCTTCCCCCGCTCGAGGTCGGCGATCTTGTCGATCTGGAGGGGCTAACCGCGGATTCTCACAATACCTCGCCGCCGGCCCGTTACACAGAGGCCTCTCTCGTCAAGGCGCTCGAGGAGATGGGGGTAGGCAGGCCGTCCACTTACGCTTCGATTATCGGCACAATTCTAGATCGTGGTTATGTGTGGAAAAAGGGAACCGCCTTAGTCCCTTCCCTCGTTGCATTTGCAGTTGTCGGGCTTTTGGAGCGATATTTCGCCAGTCTTGTCGATTACAACTTCACTGCGTCGTTGGAAGACTCCTTGGACCAGATCGCCAAAGGTGAGAAGCAGGCAATTCCATATTTGAGGGAGTTTTATTTCGGTTCGGACGGCGGTGGCCTAAAGGAGCTGGTCCAAGACCATTTGGCCGAGATAGATCCCCGGGTTATCAACTCTGTACACATCGGATTCGACCCAGATGGCCATGAGATCGTGGCCAGGGTTGGGAAGTTTGGCCCTTACGTGGCGTGTAATGAGGCGACGGCTCCGATACCTATGGATCTAGCTCCCGATGAGCTGACCGTAGAGAAAGCTCTTGAGCTGCTCAGCCAAACCGCAAACGAGCAGCCACTTGGGACTGATCCCGAGACCGGGCTTGCTGTCTGGGCCAAGGTTGGAAGGTTTGGCCCATTTGTGCAGCTTGGAGATGCTTCCGATCTGCCGCCCAAGGTCAAGCCAAAGACTGCATCATTGCTTTCGACCCAAAGCATCTCGACGATCGCAATCGAGCAAGCCCTGAAGCTGCTCTCGCTGCCGAGAGACGTTGGTGTCGATCCGACCGACGGCCAGATGATACAGGCTGCGAACGGCCGCTATGGACCTTACCTGAAAAAGGGGAGCATCACTAGAAGCCTGCCATCGGAAGAGGCCATTTTTACCATCGACCTGGCCGGAGCGCTAGAACTCCTTGCAGCGCCTAGGGCCGCGCAGGGCCAGGCACGCAGGGCCAGTCCAGTCGTAGTCGTTGGTGAGAGTCCAGAAGGGAAACAGGTGACGCTACGAAGCGGCCGCTTTGGCCCTTATGTCACAGATGGCGAGGTTAACGCGTCTCTCAGGGTTGGCGATTCTCCAGAGGAGCTTACCATCGAGAGGGCATTGGAACTCATTGAGATGCGCAAAGAGGCGATTGCCGCAAATGGGGGGGTAGTCAAGACGCGAACCACCACCAGAGCTGGCAGAAAGAAGGTCCCAGCTTCCAGATCGACTAGGAAGACGAAGAGTTGAGGCGAGGACTTTTCGTCTCCTTTGAAGGTGTCGAAGGTGTCGGTAAGAGTACCCAGGCCTCTTTGCTGGCGCGTCGAATCGAATCCGAACTGCAGCGGGAAGTGGTTTTGACCAGAGAGCCGGGTGGAACCGCTCTGGCGGAGAAGTTGAGAGAACTCGTCTTGTCGTCCGACGTCGAGCCGATCGACGAAAGAACTGAGGCGCTCATCATGGCGGCCGCAAGGGCAAGCCACGTCTCGCAGCTGATATTTCCGAGCATGAGTCGAGGAAATTTCGTGGTGTGCGATCGCTTTGTAGGCTCGTACCTTGCTTACCAGGGTTATGGAAGAGAGCTGGACCTCGACGTCCTAAAGATCATTGCCCACTTCGCCTCATTCTCAATCGAGCCGGATATAACCTTTCTTCTCGCTATCGATCCGGCTTTGGCGATGGAGAGGAAAGGGGTAGCCCGCGACCGGATCGAGACCGAGTCAGCGGAGTTCTTTTCGAGAGTTGCACGCGGTTACTCCGAACTCGCGCTTTCTGACTCTTGGATAACCCTGGATGCCTCGCGTTCCGTGGAGGAACTGCATGAGGAGATATTCGCCTCGGTTTTGAGAGTCGTGCAGAACTTCGGGGACAGGTGAAAGGCGCTAGGTCGTTATGAGCCTCGTCGAACTCTTCGAAAGGATCCCAGGTCAAGATCGTCTTCTTCGCGAGCTGCAACCCCATGTCGCAAGCCCTAAAAACTCCTATTTCTTGATCGGCCCACAGGATGGAGGTGTCCTTGGAGCAGCCAAGGCCTTCGCCAAAGCGATAATGTGCGCCGAGGATGGTTGCGGCGAATGTCAGAGTTGCCGGGCGATCGAAAACGACGTTCATCCCGATGTGACCGTCTTTGAGCGCTCAGGTGCAGCGCTTAGCGTCGAGGAAGCCCAAGAGATCACCAGCCTTTCAGTCCGCTCGACGCAAGGATCGCGGTATCGGATCATTATTGTTCCGGAGCTGGAACTTGTCGGCCGCGCCGCACCGGTTCTGCTCAAAAGTGTAGAGGAGCCACCGGTATCCACGGTGTTCATTTTGCTTGCCTCTTTGGAGCTGTCCGAGCTCAGAACCCTTATGTCTCGTTCTGTAGTTTTGAGATTCGATCCGCTTTTCGAGGAGCAGATCTACGGCGAGCTTGTCAAGCGAGGCTTCGGTCCGGAGCAGTCTAAGGAGGCTGTGAGGCTTAGTGCCGGCAGGTGGTCAAGGGCGGTCGAACTTGCCGGTGATCCGGAGCTTCGTGAGGCGTTCACTCTATGGGAGGAGCTTCCGCAACTGCTTCGGCAAGATATGGCTCAGATCGTTACCCTGGCAGACAGGCTCATTGCCATCGGTGGCGTAGTGGAGGATCGCAGGCGGAGGGAGCACAAGCGCGAGATTGAGGAGTTGATTCAGACCGCTAAGGCCCAGGGTGTCTCAAGTGGCCCACTAAAGGAAAAGACAGAACTGGGGCACAAGAGAGAGTTGCGACGGATCAGCACGGGCGAGCTTCGGGCTGGGTTGTTGCTCTTGGAACGGCACTATAGGAATCAGTTGATAGGCGGTGATCTGGATCCGGATCGTTCGCGTCACTGCATCGACGCCATAAGGGAGATCGAGGATGCGCAGGCGGCATTGAAAAGGAATTGCAACGAATTTCTAATGCTTGTCGCATTGTTATGTCGTCTTGCCGATAAGGCCAGCTAGAATTAGCCCGGCGCCCGGGTAGCTCAGTCGGTAGAGCAGCTCACTCGTAATGAGCAGGTCAGGGGTTCGAATCCCCTCTCGGGCTCTTCGAATAGGCAGGTCAGAGCCCCGTGTTGCGACCTAAAGATGCACTCATTTACTGGCTCTAGGCGGCGTGGGAGTTGTGTGGCGGCTCGGTTGGTTTGAAAGGTTACTCTCGCATTTAGTTGAATCTCTAACTAAAGCGTATGGCTTTCAAGTTTCTCAGCGGAGCACATGATGTGAACTCCATCGGGGGAGAGCCGTTAGGTCGCTTGTTTCTAGCTCTGGTTGG
>JAJYVK010000243.1 GCA_021792075.1 Actinomycetes bacterium
TCGCCTCGCCATCGTATATCACCACAGATTTGCCCGAATCGTCGTGGCCCGCGACAATCCGACGAATCGGGTAAAAAGGCTCGTCTGAATTACTCATCTTCGCTCATCCTCCCTGCTACTAGTCCATAGTGGAGATCTCATAGGCTTTCTCTGGTCTCTCAAGTCCTGAAGGATCAGCGAAAGAGCTTCGTGAATCCATAGGCCATCAGACCCGAGCACCCCCGGAAAAATACGTGCCTAATATATTCCCTTTCGTGATGGGAAGGAGAAGATATGACGGATACTCCTCGTTGCGAAAGACCGTTATGCGTGAAACAGCCGTCCTGGTCAGGGTCCCCGCACCGATGCGTTCAAGCGGAGTCTTGGGCTGCGCATCCGCGCAACTGATCTTCAGCCCGATCTTCGAACCGGCTCTGAATAGATTGCCGGTCGGAACCAGCTTGATGTCGAACTGGTAGATTTCGCCAGCCGTAAGCGGCACAGGGTGCGAATGCTTGTGCACCGGCTCCCATGGAGATGACTTTTCCATATCGAGTTCTCGGTGGGATCCCTTCAGCCAACCCTTGGTCAGGATGCGCTCATTACCAGACTGGTCGATCTCTAAAAGCGAGACGATCCAATTGATGTCAGTGTCAGTCGTGGCTGCGTAGATTTTGAGGGAGATGGGGCCCACCACCTCCGTCTCCTCGACAAGCGATGGTGATGCGTAGGTGATGGATGTCCGCATCCATGGTGAATCCTCGAACGAGTCGCTACCTTCATATGGCCAGTGCTCGTGCTCCGACAGCATAGCGTTCTCGTGCAAGTAGAAAGGAGTGAACTTAGTCTCCGGAAAAGGCCAGTCGCTTCCGTGCTTCCATTGGTCGGTGTTCATCACAAAGGCGCGTACCGGGGACTCGGCCATGATGCCTGTATCGATGCCTTTCATCCAATGATCAAACCACCGGACGGCCTCGTGCTGAAGCTGGCCAAGAGGCCGATCGAGATAGATCGGCGGGCCCACGACCATCTTCTTGGGAACGTCGAGATTCTCCCAACTCCTAAACGCTGCAGCCAGATGAATGCCGTATGCGGCCCAGTCTCCGCCTATATAAGCGGGTATGCGGATCTTCGAGTAATCCACTGTACGCTCTTGCCAGTACTCGTCATAAAGTGAGTGGAGTGCAAGATCCACAATGAAGGGGTTCATGCCGCTCTCCGGATCCTTCAAAATCGCCACAAGCTCTGGCACCGCCTTTATGTCCTCATCCAGTAGAAGCTGAGCAATCGCCGCCTTGTAGGCCTCCTCTCCCATCTTCGCCTTGGAGTAGTTGAACGGGCGGCAGTTGGAATAGGTCAGCGAGGTGCGGCTCCAACCGATCGGCCACTTGTAGGCGAACATTCCTCCTCGATAGACCAGATCCCTGTAAATGTCGGTGGTTCCCCAGGGACAGAAAATGGTCTTCAAATGCGGGGGGTTCAAGGGGGCCACGAATAGCTGGGTCCACGCAAGGTAGGAGATCCCGAACATCCCGACCTCCCCATTGCACCACGACTGAGCAGCGATCCATTCTATGACCTCGACGACGTCCCTTTGCTCCTGCGTCCCGGAGAAGTGCCACTCTCCCTCCGATTTGCCTGTTCCGCGTGCGTTACATACCACATGGGTGTATCCACGCCTTGCAAAGAAAGTAGGGTCGCCGGCTTCAAGTGAGCCGTTGGTCCTCTCCGAAGCAGATCCGAGCAGATTGACACCGCTGTGAGGAGCTGGCTTCATCGGAGCGGTTTGACCAGACTGGTGATAGCAGTGGAAGCTCAGAATAGCGGGACAGCTCTCGTCGGTCTGGGGTCTCCAAATATCCGCACTGAGCAACGTCCCATCCGGCATCGGAATCTTCACATCGCGGTCGATTACATAGCCGTGCTTCCTCTCAGATGCTTTCCAATTTGGACCGAACATGGCGCCGTTATACTCTTCGAATCCCATGTAGGTGGCTCCCTCCTAGCGACGTACTGCACAGTGTTGACATGGAGAGCTGTCTTTGAGCAGCTCCCCTAACTTTGCAAAAATGAAAAGGCGGCCAAATGCTCAGATCGCCTTCGGTTGTTTCTGATGAGTCAACTCAACCTCTTCATGGCCCTGTTACGACATGCTCCTAGCCAAGGCCGGTCGCGCCAAAACCTGGCAGCTCCCTGCGCCGCCTCCTTGCTTTGGCCGAACACTCTTCGCTGCTGCGAAGCTCGCTTCTGCGGAGCAGTCCGGCTCAACCTGCTCCGCACCCCGCCCCGAAACGCTTTGGTTCGGACTCTTAGAGCCTGACCAAAGGCTTCGAAGCCAGGTGCGTCGCGTCAGCCAATCCAGTTCGAAAAGCGCTTATCCGGCGGTCGCCGGAGCGCCTCCAGGACCGGAGACCGCCGTCAATCCCGTTCCGTTCCATGTGGCGACATACAGGTCGCTCGTTACCAGTCCTCGATGATCGCTGACACTCGTGCTGTAACTTCCATCGATTCCAGGAACGTTGTGGAGATTCTCCATGTAGCTGAGTATCTGCTTCGCCGACGCGTTCACTCCAAGCTTCTCCAACGCCCCGACGAGCAGCTGAGCCGGATCCCACGTCAACCCGTAAGCGTCACTCGGGTGACCGCCTGCCGCGGTGATGACGTTAGAGAACACCGTATCCGCCGTCTTCACTGGACCTGATGGAAGTTGGCTAAGCGGAATGTTCTGCGGACCACAGGCTATATAGAGGCTCTTTGGAAGGTACTGAGACAGGCTGTGCAACTCCGCATACGGATCATTCCCGGCTGTTGTGGTTGTCACGATGTTGCTCATTCCCAATGAAGCCATGCCCTTTACAACGGTGCCAAAAGGTGCGCCCGTCGTCCAAACCACTAGGGCCTGGGGGTTCTGGGCCTTGATCACTGACAGCTGCGTCGCTACGCTCACAGAGGTTGGGTCAAAGGTCTGACTGGTCAGAAGTTTGAATGACGAGAACTGCGGCTCAGCAAGGACGGACTTGAGCTGGTTCAGTCCGTCAACACCGCTTCCGTCAGTTGATGTCAGGGCGGCAATGTTCGTCAATCCCTTTGACTTCAAGTAAGTGAGATCGGCGGTTATCAGAGAGTTCGTTGAAATGTCACTGGAGAAGACCATGCTTCCAGGCTTCGGATAGGTCCCCGGTGAGAGGTCGTAGATGAACGGCCCGTTAGGGGTGGCCAGTGCGTCAACAGCCTGATCAACGCCGGCGAGCGAGCCGTTAAGAATGAAGTGCACTCCCTGCGATATCCAGGTGGTGGCAAGAGAGACGTTAGTCGAGGGGCTCGATTGATTGTCCTCTATGGCCAGCTGCATCGGATGGCCGTTGATGCCTCCGTGGGCGTTTATATATGCCGCTTGGGCTTTCAGTGACTTAGCTCCACGGCTGCCCAAGAAGGCGCCTGCTCCGGTTTCGGACAGAAGCACGTGGAAAACGACAGGGCTCTTTGAAGCGGTGGTTGCCGTTTTTGCAGCCGCAGTGGTCGAGCTTGAAGAAGCGGTAGAACCGCCACCGCACGCAGCCAACACGGTTGCAGCGACAATTCCGAACGCTGCTGCCTTGCTTACGATACCGGGACGTACGATCCCAGCCTTATAACGATTATTCATTAATCCCCCAAACATTTCTCTACCACATGCGGTCTATTGCCATGCGAGATCACATGGCCTGCAGAACGCGTGATTACAATTATTACCACACCGAGGACAAGCGGATGGATAACCTATCCGATTTCGTCAAACTCCAGACACTTAACAAAGCCCATGCCACAGCTGGCGGGTAAGAGATTGCGTTCACTCGGCTTCGCAGCTACTGACATCGATTCGCAAACCTTTGCGGGTTGGTGTCTTGACTCACTTTTGCGAACACGCTAATGTCCGCATAGCATAAATTACCTACGAACCGCTGATAAAAAGCTTTGTGCTCTTGGCTGCAGCTTCCGGCGCGAGCCGGGCAGTCGCGATCTGAACGACGATCCTTGCCGCAGAGCTGGAAATCATCTGGCAGACTGGTTAGCGCAAGCAGCTCGGATCATTCCTTGGGGGAACAGTGAGAGAGATACACTTTACCGACACGACGTTTCGCGACGGCCATGCAAGCCTTTGGGCTCAGGGAATGCGTACCGGAATGATGCTCGCTCTAGCCAAAGAAATGGACCAAGCCGGCTTTACAGCAATCGAGGTCATCGCCAACAGCAATTTCAAAAAATGCGTCAGAGAG
>JAJYVK010000244.1 GCA_021792075.1 Actinomycetes bacterium
CAACGATCATGAGGGTCCCAATGATCTCGTTTAAAAGCCCTCCTCCAAGTCCTACTCCAACTTCGGCGAGAACGCTCCAACGCCAGCCCTTGATCATCTTTCCAAAGACACTGCCTATTATCCAGATTGCCGGTCCGACAATTGCAACGAGGCAGAGCGAGGCAAGAACCCAAATGATGGCTGCAGTTGACTTTCTGCGTGATGAGTTTCCGCTCAGCGAGTTCGTGTTGAGCGGATCCAACGTAGCTTGTGCCATTAGATACCTCGTCCGACTGGTAGCGCGGTAGATGACACTCTGCGTACCAGTACTCTTGCCGCGACATTTGTAGCGAGGGCTATTAGGGTTAGCAACAGCGCGGCTTCAGCAAGGGTGCGGGTGGCCAAGCCCGTGGCGTCTGTCAGCGCCGAATCCAGTTGCGAGACGATTGTTGCCGCGATGGTTGTCATTGGCAGAAACGCATTCGAGGGATTGGCACCAAGCACTGCGCCTGAGGTCATCGCTACCGCCATGGTCTCGCCCAAGGCTCGTGCCAGTCCTAGAACTGAAGCTCCTATCAGTCCGGTGCGGATCCACGGCAGCGAGATCCACCGGTTGGTTTCCCAATCCGTGAAGCCCAAGGCCGTACCGCCCTCTTTGGTGATCGGCGGTATCTGCCTAAGAAGGTCCCGTGACGTCGAGGCGATAATTGGAATGACCATGATCGCGAGGACGATGCCCGAGGTGAGCAGACCCTCTCCATGGCCCGTGTTTCCTTTGAAGAATCTGAAAAATGCGATGTTCGGGGCCATTTGCGAGATAAGAGGAAAGACATCACGTGCAAGTATGGGCCCAACGGTGAGGGTACCCCAGAGGCCAAAGATTACGCTGGGGATTCCCGCCAAGATTTCAAGAAATAGCCCGACCGTTTGCGAGAGACGGTCCGGGAGCTTCTCGACGATGATCAGCGCCGCACCAATAGAGACTGGCACGGCAATCAAAAGAGCGAGTACTGACGATTCAAGTGTCCCAAGTATTAAGGGTAGCGCGCCGTAAAGGGCGCCGACTGGGTGCGTCACCCCGTCAGTGGTTACCGGATTTACGTAGAAATTACCGGGTCGCCACTGAGTGTGAGTGAGAAATCCGAGTCCGTTGTACTTTATTGCGGGAAGTGCTTCAGCGAAGAGTATGGCAGTGGCAAATACGAGTGCTGCCGGAGGCAGAAAGGCAGCAACTCTGGAGACTGCCTTGATGCTAAAAAAGCGCCTTAGCAACATTGAGTGGCTCCTTTCTGGAAGAGCGATCGAGTGGTTCATCTAAAGTCCTATAGCTCGGCGCGGTAATTCAAAAAGGGGTAATGCCGAGGCGTAGAGTAGCCACGCCTCGGCATGGTTGCTATTGGATTTTGGCAATCTGGGCAAGTGAAAGCGTTGAGACCGAGGTAGGCAGAGGTTGGAAGTTTACCTGGCTCACATAGGTGGACGCGTTTCCGTACTGAGGATCAATTGCCCAGGCGAGCATCGACCGGATTGCCTGGGCTTTGGCACTGTCGGCCTGCTTGGAGTTTACGATGGCATATTCGTAGTTGATTATCGGGTATCCCTGTGCAGCAGGTCCATACACAAGTGAGAGTGCCTCGTTGGCAGGAGTCTTGGAGACAAGGTTCGATGCCTCGGCTCCGATCGTCTGCGGGTTTGGAAGAAGATAGTTTCCTGATGCATTTCCAAGGGCGGCCTCGCCAAGCTTGGCGGCATCGGTCTGTGCCTTGAACGACACTCCTATGTAGGCGACGCATCCGACCGTCTTCTGGCAGGCTGAGACCATGCCTCCATTTCCATTTTCGCCAAGCGCACCCGGAACCGATGGGAAAGCCACGGTGGTGCCAAACTGGGGTCCGTTGGCGCCGCCCCAGCCATTCGGGTCAGACTTGGAGAGGTATTGAGTGAAGATGAAGGTATCACCAGAGCCGTCGGAGCGGTGCAATGGGACGATCTTGAGATTCGGCAGCGGTACTCCCGAGTTGAGTGCGGCGATCGCCTTGTCATTCCAATTGGTTATCTTCCCCTGGTAGATCTGAGAGAGAATCTGTCCGTTCAACTTGAGGTTTCCAGTGATGCCTGGGATATTGTAGTTGATCATCTGGGCAGAAATCGCCAAAGGTATGTTCATAAGTCCAGGGTGTTTCGCAGTTTGGGCAGAAGATAAGTAGGCGTCGGATGCGCCGATGTCGATCGTCCCTCCAGCGGCACCGCTGATTCCTGCTCCGGATCCGCCTCCGGATGGTGTGACCTTGATGTTAGGATATTGCTTTTCATAGGCCGGGGCCCAGATGTTGAACAATGGCTGGAGCAGGGTGCTACCTGCCTCAGAGAGAGACACGCTGGATGATGGCGGGTTTTCGAGGCTGGCAAAGCTGGCGGCGGCTCCAGCTCGGGCTGGTGCCGCCGACCCTGAGGCCGTAGCTGGCACAGCGGTAGAGGTGCGGCTCGATGAAGCGCTACTTGCGGTTCCACACGCTGCGAGTATTGCTCCGACGATGCTTGCCAAGGCGGCAACGGACACTGCTTTTTTCATATTCGGCATTGTGCCGATCCTCCTAGTTTTTAGTGGTTAGTTTGGGGGACTGAGGTGTTATCCCATGCGTCCTGAGACGTACCGCTGTGTCTCCGGTCGGGAAGGGTCCTCGAAGATCTGCTTCGTAGAGCCGTATTCTGTGAGCTGTCCTTCGAAAAAGAAGGCAGTATCATGTGAAATCCTTCTTGCCTGCGCCAGGTTATGGGTCACCACAATGAAGGTGATAGCAGGGGAGAGGCTTAATATCAGGTTTTCTACCGCCTCTATCGAGGTGGGATCAAGTGCTGAGGTCGGCTCATCTAGTAAAAGGACATCCGGGCCGATCGCCAGCGCCCTTGCCAGGCACAGGAGCTGTTGCTGGCCTCCTGAAAGGCGAAATGGGGAGTCGTGAAGCCGGGTTTCCACCGCTTTCCAAAGTCCGACTTCCTCGAGCCTCATTTTGGCAATCTGGTTCAGTTGCGACTTTTTAGCTATGTTGTGGGCCTTTACTCCCGCAATAACATTTTGCTCAATTGACATGGGAAAGGGATTAGCTCTCTGAAAAAGCATTCCCACCCTTCTTCTCAGTGCAAGTAAGTCGATTTTCGGTGACCAGATGCTCTCCGAATTGAAAAGAACATCTCCGGTTCTCCTGAAGCCCTTTACATTGTCATTCATCCTGTTCAGAGTTCTCAGGAAGGTGGTTTTTCCAGATCCCGAGGGTCCAATAAGCGCGGTAATGGAGCCTCTCCTGAAGGACAAGTCAATGTCGGCTATTACAGTCTTCTGGCCGAACCCAAGACATAGTTCTTTGGTGGAGACAATCAGATCGGTAGGCCCCAGGTGGTTATCGCTGCCTGAGGCCGGAGCGCCAAACGATTGGACGTCTACGTGCTCTCCTTGTTGGATCATCAATCATTACTTCCTTACTGTCCCTCGGTGTGGAACGTCGAGATGGCGATCGGTTCCTTTGATCACAGGTACAAGTTATCGAGGAGGCGTTAACCGGGGGTAAAGTTCAGGTAAATAGTGGAAGGACACTTGGTAACGGGATTTGGAACGCGAGTTGATCCGATTCGCTTGACCCGTAAGATAGCCTTTTGAAGTGCGTACTGTTCCAACTTGAGACGGCTGTCAGACGAGAATTGTGGGACTTTTTGCTATGGTGGGAGCGACATGATTCAGGCTTCTCACAGCTGTGAACGTCGTCAGAGGTGCGGATCCGCGCTATATCTTGGGCGGTTTCCCATGGAATTACGGAGATTGCTGCCTTGAATATGAGAAGCCGAGCTTTTCCGTCAGAACTTCGGCTGGATCGCATTTCTCTGCACTCGTTCAGCTTGGAGCTGCTTGCCCCTGTGGTCGGAGCCCGTCAGACTCATTCCTTGCGTCGTGTATGGATCGTTGAGCTTGTTTCTGATGGCATCTCTGGATTTGGTGAGGTGTCCGCGCCTGAGTTTCCCAATTATTCGCACGAGTGGTCCTCTGGCAGCGCTTACCTTTTGAAGAGATTGATTCTTCCGGGGTTAATGGAACGCGGATCAATCGATTTTCGTAGTCTGGACTGGTTGGTGGGCAACGGCTCTTCCAGATTCGCCGTTGAGAGTGCACTTCTTGACCTGCATGCGAAACGAGGGAACGCCGGTATCACGGATTTCTTGGGCAGTATGTTTGGGACTGATTCCTATCGGAAATCCCGAAA